>CALXYI010000050.1 GCA_944392935.1 uncultured Spirochaetaceae bacterium | reverse complement strand
CTGAGCTGTGGAGGCTGCTGCTCCGGCGGCAGCCGATTGGATCAGGGAACTGCACGCTATAAGCGTTTGATATATGCCCGCTGAATGCGGGAACATGAATCAGTTTGGGAGATACAGGCGGTCTTGTTGACTACCGACTCCAGATTTTGAAATCAGGGACTGCTGCTCTCCAGGCGGTAGTCCCGCTTTCGTTGATCATGAAACCAATTGCCGAATCCGGAAATCCACCTGCCAATCCCATCATCATCACCGCAGAAGGGAGCACTTGATGCCGGAGAGCCGCAGAGATAGGCTTGCCGGATTCAGACGTTGGATTCACGGAGAGAACAGCAAGCTCCGCTTTGGGCTCAGGAGATGGCCATGAGCTTCTCCGCAGCCTCAAGTCCTGCCCAGTATCCGCTCTGGTAGAGCTTCTCGACGTTCTCTGCCTTGTGCTTCGTTGTCGTGACTCCGCAGGTATCTGTCGGGGCTATGATGAAGGCCTTTCCTTCCTTCTCCAGATCAAGCAGCTCCCGGAGCTGCCTGTTGTATGTCTCCGCACGGCCTAGCAGTGCCTTGCCTGCTTCGGGGTATCTGCGCGAGAGCATGCTGCCGAAGAGCTCGTCCTTCTTCGGATCACGGAAGAGATCCTTGGGCTTCGTGAGTATGACGGCAAGCTTCACCGCACCGAGCTCGAATGCCTTCCTGTGCGGGATCGGATCGGAGATCCCGCCGTCGTAGTAGGGATGCCCATCCACGAATGTCGGCTTGCAGAGCACCGGTATGGTCCCGGATGCCTCCATCGGCTTCATATACCCGGCCTGGAGGGAATCCTTAGGGAAGTATACAGGCTTTCCTGTCTCCGCATCCGTTGCCACTATCGTGAGATCCATCGGATTGGCATGATATGCCTCTATGCCGAATGGATCCTCGCACCCTGGGAAGGATATATCCTCATAGATATACTTCATGTTTATGAAGGAGCCATGCCTCATGAGCTCTCCCAGCCCCATGTACTGCTTCCTCTTCGGGTAGATCGTATAGAAGCGCTTGAGCCTGCCTCTCTGCCCGGCTATGTATGTCGCTATATTCGAAGCGCCTGCCGAGACACCTACGGCAGAGGGGAATGTGATCCCGCTGTCCATGAATGCATCGAGGATGCCGGCTCCCCACGCATCCCTCATGCCTCCTCCTACATCTATGAGCGTATAATCCCTGAGCTGCATAACGGTAACAGCGTAGACCTAAAGGAATCTCTCTTCAAGGCTGCCGCAAACCCTGCTATCATATATCCATGGCTCTGGCTATGCTTTTCATCATACCGTTCCTGGGAACCCTTCTAGGCGCCCTTGCAGTGTTCTTCTTCCGTTCCGGCATAGGGGAGAAGCCGGGCAAGGCCATTTCAGGATTCGCAGGAGGCGTCATGATCGCGGCATCCGTATGGTCGCTGCTTCTGCCTGCGATAGAGGATTCATCCTATGCGGTCGCTGCGGCAGGCTTCCTCCTTGGCGTAGGATTCCTGCTCCTTGTTGATACCATCGTCCCGCATCTCCATGTGAATGCCGAGGATGCAGAGGGAAAGGCGTCAGGGCTTTCGAGATCAGCCCTGCTGATGCTCTCTGTCACCATCCACAATATACCTGAGGGAATGGCAGTTGGAGCTGCCGCGGCAGCCGCAGCTGCTGCTGATGGCGGTATTCCATTCGCCTCTGCTCTCGCGCTTTCCCTCGGCATAGCGCTGCAGAACTTCCCTGAGGGGCTCATCGTCTCGATGCCACTTTATAAGGAAGGGAAGAGCCGTAGCCGCGCATTCATCGAAGGGGCAATATCCGGAGCTGTCGAACCTGCAGGGGCCGTGATCGCATTCATCTTCGTCTCGTTCCTCTCCTCGCTTCTCCCTATCCTCCTTGCCTTCGCAGCCGGTGCCATGTTCTATGTCGTTGTCGAGGAGCTCATTCCAGAGGCCTCAGAAGGAGAGCATTCGAATATAGGGACAGTCGGGGCAGCGCTCGGCTTTGCGATAATGATGCTGCTTGATGGGCTTTTCGGCTGACTGCGGTTGCTGAAAACAGCATTCTATGAGATTATTTCTCGCAGATCAACGTTTGTGAGGATGGTATGCTCTTAGAATTCAGCGTCGAGAACTTCAGGTCATTCAGGGACAGGGCCACGCTTTCCATGCTGGCTGATTCATGTTCGGAGAATCAGGAATCGCTCATCGATGGCAGGTTCGTTCCTCTTGCTGCGCTCTTCGGGCCTGATGGCAGCGGAAGAAGCAGCATCCTGGATGCTCTCTCATCTCTGGTATCATTCGTTTCCCGTCCGCTTCTGTCGCTTTCAAGCGGGATAGGGGAGCTCTATCAGCCATATGGCGGCGAGGGCTGCCCATCATTCTCCCTTTCATATTCATCCGGCTGCTGCATCTATTCATATTCCCTGTCCGCAGGCAGCAGCGGGCTGATCTCCGAATCACTGGAGATGAAGGAGGAAGGGGACAGGAAGCCATCCCTGCTCTTCTCGCGCACCGCCGATGATGTCCGCTATCATGGCAGGCTCAGGAGCATAGGCGCGGATGAGGTCCCTGATGATGTTCCGCTCCTGGCTGTCCTGTTCTCGGAGCACCCTGATGATCCTGTCGTTTCCGGAGCCATGCGAGGCATCTCGGATGGCTTCATCAAGGCTTCCTCCGTGCCTTTCGACTGCAGCGACGGAATCCTCTGCAGCATCGTGCGCGAGCTTGGGCTGGGCATTGAAGGGATCTGGGATGGCAATGATGGGATCATCCTTTCATACGGAAGCCTGGAGGTGCCGCTTTCAAGGGAAGGCAAGGGCGTGCAGGAGATATTCAGCTTCCTGCCATCCGCACTCAGGGCGCTCCGTACAGGGGCTGTTCTGCTGGCTGATGATCTCCTTCCTTCCGTGCATCCTGCAGTCACGGGATATATCCTCCGCATGTTCTCGGACAGGGCTTCGAATACACGCGGAGCGGCGCTCCTGCTCTCTTCCAATGCGCTCCCGCTCATGGACATAAGGAACTTCCGCCGCGATGAGATATGGCTTCTGGAGAAGAAGGGCGCTGTCTCATCGCTCAGCCGTCTCTCATCGATCCGCGGCAGCGATGGGCAGTCGATCCGCAAGGATGCACGCTTCGCGAAGGGCTACGCAGAAGGAGCATACGGCGCCTATCCCCGGATCGGCAGCCTCATATGCTGGGACAGGGAGGAAAGGCGGAAGGACGAGAGGAGGTTCTTCTCCATAAACAACCGCCGCTATCTCGGAAACAAGTTCCGCATCACCCGCTTCATAAGGGAGATCGCGGACACGTACTGCCCTGATGCATCATCGTTTGCCGATATCTTCTCAGGTACCGGATCCGTCTCGTATGCATTCCGGGACAAGAGGCTCATCCTCAATGACTTCCTCTACTCGAATTACCTGGCCAACCTCGCATGGTTCTCGCCGGAGGAATTCGACGTCGGGAAGACAGAGTCCCTGATAGACCATTACAATGCCCTTCCTGATGATATCCCTCAGAACTACATGTCCGAGAATTTCTCCGGCACATACTTCTCTGAGGATAACTGCCGCCGCATCGGGGCTATAAGGGAGGATATAGAGTCCAGGTATAAGAAGGGGGAGATCAATCTCAGGGAGAAGGCCATACTCGTCACCTCGCTTCTCTATGCGATGGACCGCATAGCTGCGACATGCGGGCACTACGATGCCTGGAGGCGCGGTGCCGATCTCTCGCGGCCGCTGGAGCTGAGGATGCTTGATGCTGAGAACGGCAACAACAGCGGCAATGAGATATTCAGCGAGGATACGAATGCGCTCGTGCATCATATAGCTGCCGATATAGTCTACATAGATCCCCCGTACAACTCTCGCCAGTATTCCGATTCCTATCATCTCCTGGAGAACGTCGCCAGATGGGAGAAGCCTGAAGTGAAGGGAACAGCGAGGAAGATGGACAGGAAGGGCATGAAGAGCCTCTATTCCACATCCCATGCCGCTGCTGCCTTCCGCGATCTCGTGCACAGCATCGATGCGAAGTACATCCTCCTCTCATACAACAACATGGGGGAGAAGGGCGACAGCCGCTCCAATGCGAAGATCACTGACAGCGATCTCATGTCGATCCTCTCGGAGAAGGGGGATGTCACCGTATTCTCCACATCGCATAAGGCATTCTCTGCCGGGAAAAGCCATATAGACGGCAACGAGGAGCGTGTCTTCCTCTGCCGTGTCAGGAAGCACAGGCGAGGCGGGAGGCTGATCGAGTCACCTCTGAACTACATAGGAGGGAAGGGCAGGATCATGGAAGATCTTCTGGCAGCATTCCCCAATGGGATCGATACATTCGTTGATCTCTTCGCAGGCGGATGCTCTGTCGGTATAAACGCCCCATGCCGCCGCGTCATATTCAACGACTCCGATGCTCGCCTTGTATCGCTGCTTCGCGAGATGCGGCGATCAGGCAGGGATGCATTCATCGGCGGCGTTGACAGCATAATCGACGAGTATCATCTCTCAAGGAGCGATGAGTACGGCTATGCATACTACAAGGCCGATTCCTCAAAGGGCCTTGGGGCAGTGAACAAGGAAGCCTACATGCAGCTCCGCTCTGATTTCAACAGCCTTGCCGGGACCGGGCCGAGGAGGGCATGGATGCTCTATGTCCTGATCGTCTATGGATTCAACAACCAGATAAGGTTCAATGATGAAGGAGCCTTCAACCTGCCTGTAGGCAAGAGGGACTTCAACAGGAAGATGAGGGAGAAGCTCTCGCTCTTCATCGACCGCCTGCATGAGCTTGATGCGACGATCCTCGATTCCGATTTCCGCACTGTCGTGATACCTGATGGCTCATTCGTCTATGCCGATCCGCCATATCTCATCACGACAGCGACATACAACGAGAAGCATGGATGGACGGAGAACGATGAGAAGGACCTCCATAATCTGCTTGAGGATCTCGACAGGAGAGGGATCGGCTTCGCTCTCTCCAACACGCTCCGCAGCCGTGGACGCGAGAACAGCTTCCTCATCCAGTGGCTCTCGCAGCATCCTGGGTACAGGGTGATCCATGTCGAGAGGAGCTATGCGAATTCGAACTACCATCTGCGTGACAGGGATGCGGAATCCGACGAGGTAATCATAACGAACAGGTGATGCCGGCATTCTAGGATCGAGCCGCATTCCCTCCATGTTCCGCTGGCAGGCAAAGGAAAAGGCAGCACGCAATCGACGCATGCTGCCTTCTTTCAAGGATCCCGTTCCTTATGCGTTCTTCTTCCTCATTGCCCTCTGGATTGCTTTCTGGATCTCCACGAACGGGATGATCAGGAAGCCGAGTCCGAGCGCGATCAGGAACTCAGGAAGCGAGATATGGGCGAAGTGGAATGCATTGCTGAGGAACGGTATGTACAGGACTGCGAGAGTCAGCACGAACGCGCCTCCGAGCGTTGCATAGAGGATCCTGTTGTGGCCAGGCGTCTTCAGCAGTGACTTGTCCAGCGATCTCATGTTGAATGAGTGGAAGAGCTCTGCCATCGAAAGGGTGAGGAATGCCATCGTCATTCCATCTTCCGATGATGTGAAGAAGTGGAAGGATCCGTTCTCGAATATCTCGCCTACGATGTAGGAGATGATCGTGATTATCGCAAGAGCAGCACCCTGCAGCACGCAGTTGAATCCCATTCCGCCTGCGAAGAGCCCGTCGCTTGATGAGCGGGGAGGGCGCTTCATGATATCGGGATCGCCATGCTCCATCCCAAGCCCTACAGCCGGGAATGCATCTGTGATGAGGTTGATCCAAAGGAGGTGGGTAGGCTGCAGGAGGGTGATTCCCATCATCGAGGATACGAACACAGCAATGACCTCGGAGAGGTTGGAGGAGATCAGGAACTGGATAGCCTTGCGGATATTGTCGTAGATCTTCCTTCCTTCCTCGACTGCGATGACGATCGTGGCGAAGTTGTCATCTGCAAGCACCATGTCAGCGACATTCTTCGTGACATCGGTACCGGTGATGCCCATCCCGACGCCGATATCCGCATTCTTGATCGATGGAGCATCATTGACTCCGTCTCCTGTCATCGCGGTTATCCTGCCGGCCTTCTGCCATGCCTTCACGATCCTTACCTTGTGCTCAGGCTGGACACGGGCATAGATGGAGTACTTCCTTATCTTCTTCTGGAACTCATCATCCGAGAGCTTGTCGATCTCGGCACCGGTGATTGCCTCCGAAGCGGACTCGACGATGCCAAGCTCCTTGCCGATGGCCACTGCCGTATCGATGTGGTCGCCGGTGATCATTATCGGGCGGATTCCCGCGCTGCGGCATTCCCTGATGGCTGCCTTCACTTCCGGGCGCACCGGATCGATCATCCCGGTCAGCCCGATGAATACCAGATCGTGCTCAAGCGCCGCCGGTGATGCATCGGAAGGCACTGCGTCATGCTTCCTCATGGCTCCTGCGAGCACCCTGAGCGCCTTGTCAGCGAATTCCTTGTTCTTGGCGAGTATGGCTTTCCTGTCCTCATCGGTGAGGGGCCTTGGGCCTTCAGGCGTGAATATGGCGGTGCATCTTGAGAGAAGAACGTCAGGAGCACCCTTCGTATACTGCACATAGCCGCCGGCCGGATCGGTGTGGACAGTGCTCATCATCTTCCTTTCGGAATCGAACGGGGCTTCTGCGACCCTCTTGTACGAGCCGTTCTCGAGGAAGTCCTTGTTGAGCTCCATCGAGCATGCCCAGTTGACGAGCGCGGCTTCCGTAGGCTCTCCCTCGGCCTTCAGGTCCTCATTGAGGTGGGCATCTGAGCAGAGCGCCATCGCCTGGGCAAGCAGCGCCTTGTCCTGTCCGAAGGAATCTACGACGGTCATCTTGTTCTGCGTCAGCGTGCCTGTCTTGTCCGAGCAGATGACCTCGGTGCATCCGAGCGTCTCGACTGCGGTGAGCTTGCGGATGATCGCATTCTTGCGGCTCATCTTCGTCACTCCGATCGAGAGCACGATCGTGACGACAGCGGCAAGCCCTTCAGGTATCGCGGCAACCGCGAGCGATACAGCGATCATGAATGTGTCCAGAACTCCTGCAAGATGTATATCGCCCTGGATGGACATCCTTATGAGATTGACAGCGAACATGAAGACACAGATCCCGAGCACGAGCCATGTCAGTATCTTCGAGAGCTGGTTGAGCTTCTTCTGCAGCGGTGTCTGGTTGTCGGCTGCATCGGAAAGGGCTGAGGCGATCTTTCCCATCTCAGTCTTCATTCCGGTAGCTGTGACTACGGCTTCGCCGCGTCCGTATACGACCGTGGAGCCCATATAGAGCATGTTCTTCCTGTCGCCGAGCGGGACTTCCGTGCCGGTGAGCGTATCCGGGACCTTGTCGACAGGAACCGACTCTCCGGTAAGCGCGGCTTCCTCCGCCTTGATCGAAGCGGAGTAGATGATCCTCGCATCTGCGGGGACGCTGTCGCCGGCCTCGACTTCTATTATATCGCCAGGCACGAGCTCCTCGCTCTCCACGGTGACGATCCTGCCGCCGCGCTTCACCTTGGACTTCGCCTTTGACATGTTCTGCAGCGCCTCGATGGCCTTCTCAGCCTTCGATTCCTGCACGACGCCGAGCACTGCGTTGATCAGCACGACTATGAGGATGATGATGGCATCCGACCATTCAGGCTCCCCTGCGGCATATGATGTGCCTACCGAAAGCACAGCTGCGATCATGAGGATGATCAGCATCGGGTCCTTGAGCTTGTCGAGGAACTGCTTGACGATTCCGTCCTTCTTCTTCTCCTCAAGCTTGTTGCGGCCGTATTCTGCCAGTCTCTTCTGGACTTCGGCTTCCGTCAGGCCATCCTTTGACGAGCCCAGTGACGATATCACATCATCCACGGGCTCAAGATACTCTTTCTGAGCCATATTAACCTTCCTTTTCCAGTGTATGGCATGAGTCTAGCATAATGGCGGTATATGGTTAAGCTGACTCCGGTGCCGGCGTGACCAAATAGCGGCTTATCGGATATAATCCAGCCATGGTCCTCGATCGTCTCAAGTCTATAGGCAGATACCATTCCCTCGATGAGGCTCTGGCAAGGCTCCAGGATGTCCCTGCCGAGCCCATTCCCGCATTCTATGGCTACAGGGTGTCGGATTCCACCGTGGTATTCACGGTGGAGCGGAAAAGGCTCATCGCATCCACTACCTGGAGGGAGAATCCGGGATCCAGGGAAGCTACGGCAGCGGCAGCGGCATCTGAAGGGGATTTCGTGCTCTTCCTTCCCGGGGAGCCATATCTTGTGAAGGCTGAGGACGAGGATACCGAAGCATCGATGAGGATACTCTGATGGCAAGGGCCGGCAATCTCCGGATAGGCGGCGGAGCCCCTGTCAGCGTGCAGACGATGCTTGATTCCCCTCTCTCTCCGGAGGGCGCGCCTGGCGTCGTATCGATGATATCCGATCTGGCAGCCCTGGGCTGCGATATGATCCGCTTCAGCTTCGTCTCTCCCGACGATGCCGCTCCTTTCTCGTATATCGCATCGCACAGCGTCATACCTGTCGTTGCCGATATCCATTTCGATTACCGCATGGCGATCCTGGCAATAGGATCAGGTGCCCATAAGATAAGGATAAATCCCGGGAACATCGGGGCCAGATGGAAGACGGAGGAGATCGTGCGTGCCTCTCTCGACCATGGCACCGCGATACGCATCGGCCTCAATTCCGGATCCCTGCCGCAGTCTGTCAGGGGCATGAAGGTCCCGGAGGCGATGGTCAGCACCGCCCTTGAGTATCTGGGCTGGTTCGAATCATGGGGCTTCAGGAATACGGTGGTCTCCCTGAAATCCTCGGACGTGGCAGAGACGATGGAGGCCGCCAGGGCCTTCAGGAGGCTTTCGGATTACCCTCAGCATATAGGCATCACCGAGGCAGGTGATCCCGTGATATCCGCGGTGCGCTCCTCCTGGGCGCTCGGGACCCTTCTTTCGGAGGGCATCGGCGATACGGTGCGCATCTCCATGACAGGCCCTGTAGAGGAGGAAGTCATAGCCGGAGTGGAGCTGCTGAGGACGCTTTCACTGCGGAAGAAGGGCGTCAGGATAATCTCATGCCCGAGATGCGGGAGGCATACATTCGACACGATTGCCTTCGAGCGGAAGGTGAGGAAGCGCCTGCTCTCGCTTGATAAGGATATCACCGTTGCTATAATGGGATGCCTTGTCAACGGGCCGGGAGAGGCGGGAAATGCCGATTACGCCGTGACGGGAATGAAGGAAAAGGTGTATCTATACAGGAAGGGCAGGGTCCTTGCTGCTGTCAGCCCGGAGGATGCGGAGGATGCCCTTTTCGAGGCAATAGCTGATGAATGACAGGATAATAATACGCGGTGCGCGTGAGCATAATCTCAAGAACATAGACCTGGAGCTGCCGAAGGACTCCCTTGTAGTCGTATCGGGGCTTTCCGGGTCAGGCAAGAGCTCCCTTGCCTTCGATACCATCTTCGCGGAAGGGCAGAGACGCTATATCGAGTCGCTCTCAAGCTATGCCCGCATGTTCCTTGGGCGCATGGACAAGCCCGATGTCGATTCGATCGAGGGCCTGTCGCCGGCTATCGCGATAGAGCAGAAGTCGACGAACCGCAATCCCCGCTCGACTGTCGGGACGGTGACTGAGATATATGACTACTACCGCCTGCTGTGGGCACGCATAGGACATAAGCACTGCCCGAAGTGCGGACGTGAGATAACCGAGATGTCCGTCGACCAGATCATCGACATGATCTTCTCGCATCCTGAGGGTGGACGCCTGATGATCCTTGCTCCTGTTGCCCGGGGAAGGAAGGGAGAGTTCAGGCAGGTTCTGGAGGATGCCCTGAAGCTCGGATACCTGAAGGCGGAGATCGACGGGAGGATATATGCCCTGGATGAGGGGATCCCGCAGCTCGAGAAGAAGGTCAAGCACGATATATCGATCCTCGTTGACAGGGTGAAGAACGAGAGAAAGGACAGGACGAGGATCTCCGATGCAGTCGAGAGATGCTTCGAGCTTGCCGCAGGGCTTGCCGAGGTCGATTACCATGACGAGGGCAGGAGGGAGATATACAGCGAGAAGAACAGCTGCCCCGACTGCGGCATAACGATCCCGGAGATAGAGCCGAGGTTCTTCTCCTTCAATTCGCCTTTCGGCGCATGCCCTGAATGCAACGGCCTTGGCTTCAGGAAGGAGTTCGATCCAGACAGGATCATACCTGACCGCACCCTTTCGTACAACCAGGGTGCAATCAGGACGCATCGCCCGGATGCCGCATACTACAGGGCAGGGATCGAGGCGCTCTACAGGCATTATGGGTACTCGATGGACACTCCGATCGAGAAGCTCCCTGATGAATTCGTCCGCATCCTGCTCTATGGAGGAGGCGACAGGTTCACCTATACATACCAGGGAACGAGCGAGAGGAAGAGCACCGAGTTCCGCGGGATAATAACGGAGCTCGAGAGACGCTACTATGAGACTCAGTCAATGAATATCCGCATGTGGCTGGATTCGTTCCGCGCTGATGTCGAATGCCCTGCATGCCATGGCAGCAGGCTCAGGCGCGAGGCGCTCTCTGTGTATGTCGGCGGCATGAACATAATGGATGCAACAAGGATGTCCGTCGACAGGACCCTGGAGTTCTTCTCATCGCTCCAGCTCACCGATACCGAGCGCGAGATCGCACGCGATATCCTCAAGGAGATAAACGCAAGGCTCCATTTCCTGCAGGATGTGGGGCTTGGCTACCTCACGCTCTACCGGTCGGCATCGACTCTCTCTGGCGGGGAAGCGCAGAGGATAAGGCTTGCCACGCAGATAGGCTCGGCGCTCACAGGGGTGCTATATGTCCTCGATGAGCCTTCGATAGGACTGCATCAGAGGGACAACCAGAAGCTCATAGACACACTGAAGAGGCTCCGGGATCTCGGCAATACCGTCCTCGTGGTCGAGCATGATGAGGACACGATCCGCGCCGCGGACTATGTCGTCGATATCGGCCCGGGGGCAGGCGAGAGGGGCGGCGAGGTGATCGCGAAGGGTACGCCGGCTGAGATCGAGGCAAATCCTTCAAGCATCACCGGGCAGTTCCTGTCCGGAGCGCTCACGATACCCGTTCCTGCCAGAAGGAAGGGCAACGGGCATCGCATCAGGATCACGGGATGCAGGAAGAACAACCTCCGCGGCATCGATGTGGATATACCGCTTGGCGAATTCGTCGTCATAACAGGCGTGTCCGGATCCGGCAAGTCGACATTCCTCAATGAGATCCTGCTTCCCGCTGTCGAGCGGCGGCTGCAGAGGAAGGGCGACAGCCATGATGGCTACGATACGCTCGAGGGCACTGAGTTCATCGACAAGATAATCTCCATCGACCAGTCGCCCATAGGGCGCACCCCGCGTTCTAATCCCGCGACCTATGTCGATCTGTTCACTCCGATACGCGAGCTGTTCGCGCAGATGCCCGAGGCCAAGGCAAGGGGATACAGCGCCGGCAGGTTCTCATTCAATGTCCCTGGCGGGAGATGCGAGAACTGCTCCGGGGACGGTCAGCTCAAGATCGAGATGCACTTCCTTCCCGATGTCTATGTCAGATGCGATGTCTGCGGCGGCAAGCGGTACAACAAGGAGACGCTCTCGGTGACATACAAGGGGAAGAGCATCTCGGATGTGCTTGACATGACAGTGAGCGAGGCGCATTCGTTCTTCTCGGCCCATCCGAGGATCATGCGCAAGCTCGATACCCTCATGGATGTCGGCCTGGACTATATCAGGCTCGGCCAGAGCGCGCTCACGCTCTCAGGCGGTGAGGCGCAGAGGGTGAAGCTGGCGCTAGAGCTCTCGAAGGTGCAGACGGGCAGGACGCTGTATATCCTCGATGAACCCACCACTGGGCTTCATTTCGCGGATGTGAAGAAGCTTCTGGAAGTGCTGGACCGCCTTGTGGGGCAGGGCAACAGCGTGATCCTGATAGAGCATAACCTGGATGTCATAAAGACAGCCGACCATATAATCGATCTCGGCCCGGAAGGCGGGGACGGAGGCGGACTCATCGTCGCGGAAGGCACGCCGGAGGAAGTCTCACGCGTTCCGGAAAGCTATACCGGGCAGTTCCTGAGGAGATGCCTCGGCTGATGAAACGGCTTATCCTCGCTCTCGCAATCTCCATCATGATAGCCTCACGCCTTGCGGCGGCAAGCGCCTCTGCCATCTATTTCGCTTCCGATGAGGAGCTCAGGAGGATGTGCGCTGTCCGCGGCCTGGAGGCAGGGACAAGGGAAGGGATGCAGCAGGCCCTGTATGGGTATGAGGGGCTTGAGGCCTACAGCGAGGATGGCATCTCCGGCAGCGATGGCGGAGAGGACGGGTATGTTCTTACCATAGAAGGAGCGGAGAACCTCGTCCGGGATGGGGACAGGGCAGTGCTCTCCGGAGGCGCATCGATCTCATTCGATGATGATGGGACGGAGGCCTTCCTCAGTGCTGATACGATAATCATCGACAGCGCGAACAGGCGCCTGACGGCTCTTGAGAACGTCGTCTACCGCAATGACAGCGAGGATGCCTCCATACAGGATATAGATGCCGATATCGTCACGCTTGCATGGGAGACGGGGACGCTTGTCGTAACGAATGCGACCACATCGTCCGCACGCGGCAGCGAGGATGAGGATGCGATCACGTTCTACACATCCGGCGAGACACTCACATACTCTCCCGGAGGCGGGATGCTCTATGAGGATGGCTTCATAACCTCCAATCCGGAGGATGCCTATTCATCGATTACCGCCTCCGAGATAGCGATGCTCCCCGGATCGGATATGTTCGTGACGAATGCATACCTTTCCATAGGGCGCGTACCGCTCTTCTGGGTTCCTTTCTTCTTCTTCCCCGGCACGAACATAGCAGGCAATCCGACAATAGGTTTCACATCATCGGCAGGCGCATTCATAAACACCACATTCGAGCTTCTCGGCCGGGCCGATTCCGTCTCCGGTGCAGGGGCATCAAGCGAGGGATCCTTCATGTCGCTGCTGCAGACGGGTGAGGATGAGGGGAACATGCAGCCTGTGGGTTCGTACTACACCGCCTCCGAGCCGCTGTCGGCGGCAGAGCAGTGGGCACGCTCCTCGGGCTCTTACATAGCCCTGATGGCGGATGCCTACTCGAGCACAGGTCTCCACATGGGCATCGACAGCCATCTCAGCTTCCTCTCGAACACGCTTTCATTCACGTTCTATGATGGTATTGCCGTCTCTCCCGCATCACCCTCGGACTATTTCGACGGCAACCTGAGGTTCTATGGCATGAACGAGGTCGATTACTCCAATAAAGGACTTGATATCAACCTGTCGCTGCCATTCTATTCCGACAGCCACGTCATGATGGATTTCGGCAACAGGCTCTCAGGATTCTCCCTGTTCTCGCTTGTGCAGACTCCCCAGTTCCCCGAGGACTATACATCCACGATCTCCACATACTCCCATGAGCTGGAGTTCGGCTACACGCTTCCATCGGAGCTGCGCAATGACTGGATATCGTCGCTCACGATCTCCGACCTGACGCTGTCTGCAGACTACAGATGGAATTCCGCAGAGAGGAAGTACTACATCGAGCGCGCTACTGTGCCATCATTCTCCGCATCGATCACAGGGAAGATCTTCGAGTTCGCCTCTGCTGCCGCTCCTGTCGTCACGGCATCGGTCGAGAAGGATGACATAACCGATATCCATCTGCTCCGCGATCCTCTGCTCTATGATATCTACAAGGCAGAGGAGAGAAGGGCGGAGGCGACAGGGGATGAGACATACAGGCTCTCCCTCGGATACACGATCTCGGAGAACATGGAGAACTACTACCGCTTCGGCAGCGATGGAAGCAATACATACGGCTCCTTCACCACCACATCGTCGATGCGGCTGACGTTCGAGGCTGAGGCCTCCGAGTATGCATACCTAAGGGCCATATTCACACCGTCCTACTCCTACGTATGGAACGACAGGAAGACAGGGACGGCTTCCGTCTCATACAACCACAGGGGATCCGTGAACTCGGATATCCTCCTATCCATCCCGTATGTCGGCATAGAGTACAGGATCGCGACGAAGCTGATGAACATCACAAGCGAGACGACGGATGATACCACAGTCAATACGTCATTCATCCCCGGCTGGGATGACGAGACGATAACAAGCCATTCCATAGCCTTCAAGAAGGCCTTCGTCACCGAGGCCGGCACGTTCACGCCTTCGGTGGAGTATGTCCTCCCGCCTCTTGCGGCCCGCCTCACGCCGCGCCTGGCGTACAGCTACGGGCCATGGGCCGTGTCGTTCGGCTGGCAGTTCCTGCAGGAGACTGCGGATGCCCCGTTCCGCACTGACCTCGTAGAGCTGTCGATAGGACTGGACAGCACATACGTCACATCATCCGTGTCCCTCAGATACCAGAGCTCGGAGTACACAGCATCGGATATCCTCCTTCCTCTCTACGGAGAGGCTTCCTTCTCCCTCAGGACAGAGGACAAGGCCTGGTCGATAACCCAGTATGCCGACTGGGAATACTTCGAAGGCACTTACTACAACTACTTCAATTCGCTGATGACGACCCTGAAGATACCGACGTTCGACCTCTCACTGGAGTGGGATGGCCCTGCAGAGGATCTCTCGTTCCGCAGCATCACCGCCCATCTCGATGTGGAGTCCGCCTCGTTCCAGCTCTGGAAGGGCAGGATATACTTCTCCTTCGGGCTGGAATCGTCATTCGAGATGGATATGCAGAACCCGTATGCATCCGAGTTCATCTTCAGGCCCTCCATAACATTCAGCATCGCGGAATTCCTCGATTTCCGCTTCTCCGTCTCCTCATCGAACAGCAATTTCTATGATTACGTGACATCGGGCAACTTCTTCGGCGAGATGTTCGCGGATCTCTGGCGCTCCTTCGATTTCTTCGGCGACGGCCGCAGCAACACATCCTTCGTCATGGATGACATGACCCTTGAGGTCATACACTACATGGAGGACTGGGACCTGCATTGCGCTTACAGCGCAGAGGTCATACTATACGATGACGTCTATGAATTCGTTCCGAAGTTCAGCGTGTTCCTCAGCTGGAAGACGATTCCGGATCTGAAGATCGACCAGAACTGGGAATACAATGCAAGAAGCCATACATGGGGGCGGTAATGAGCGAAAGCTATGTCTTCACACCTGATGGCGCCCAGCTCGTCCTGGGCCCCAATGATTCGAATCTCCCGTATCTTGAGATGCTGCTCTCCGCAGATCTCTCGGTGCGGGGCACGGCGATAATGTCAGATGATGATATCCCTTTATTCGTTCCGTTCATGCAGCGCCTGGAGAAGGCCGCAGGCGAGAGGGGGGAGCTGAGGGAAGCCGAGATATTCATGGAGTTCCAGCTGCTTTCCGAGCCTGAGGCCGGACGCTCCTCCCCCGATCCCGTCATCACGGCAGCCGGCAGGTCCATCTATCCCAGAAGCGCTGCGGAGCGCAGGCTATTCTCCGCCCTCAGGACGGATGAGGTCATCTTCTGCTCAGGTCCCGCTGGCACCGGCAAGACATTCGTGCCTGTGATCTGGGCTCTTTCCGAGGTCCTCTCGGGAAGGAAGGGCAAGCTCCTGCTGACGCGCCCTGTGGTCGAGGCAGGGGAGTCCCTTGGATTCCTTCCCGGGGATCTCCAGCAGAAGCTCAATCCCTATCTCCGTCCGCTCTATGATGCCATGGAGTATGTGCTTTCCCCTCATCAGATAAAGAGGCTGGAGGAGAATGGCACGATAGAGATAGCGCCGCTTGCGTATATGAGGGGGCGTTCCATCAACAACGCCGTGATGATACTCGATGAGGCCCAGAATGCCACAAGGACGCAGATGAGGATGTTCCTCACGCGCCTCGGCGAGAAGAGCCAGGCCATCGTCTCAGGCGATCCGTCACAGACCGACCTCCCTCTCCGCTCATCGTCCGGGCTTGAGGATGCGATCCGGACACTGGATGGCATCAAAGGGATTTCAGTGGTAAGATTCAGCCATAGCGATACGATAAGATCCCGCATAGTGCGCGAGATCGTCAAGGCGTATTCCGAGAGAAGGGACGGCGATGAGGGCAGATGATCTTATAAGGGACGGGCTGAGGGCATTCACGAGGCGGCAGAAGATGGTCTTCCTGCTGCTTGCGGCATTCACCGTCTTCCTCGGGCTCTTCCTTCCAGTGCTTCTCTCCACCGATCCCCGCAATGTGATAACGATGTCCCGCACCTACCGCCCGGGAGAGCTGGCGGATGAGGATGTGATCGCTCCGTATGACATCTCCTACATAGATGCAGTGGCTACCTCCGATGATGTGGCCGAGGCTGCCAGAAGCGTTCTTCCCCGGTTCTCCTATGCGACCTCTGAGTCGGTGGCGACAAGGAAGAGGGCTGCGGAGTTCGCAGCTGCCGCGCTTTCCGGACAG
>CALXYI010000049.1 GCA_944392935.1 uncultured Spirochaetaceae bacterium | reverse complement strand
GCAAGCACGATGCGCTCGATCGGAGCCCCAACGGCCTTCGCCCAGAAGGCGCCTGTCGAATTGCCGACATTGCCGGAGGGGATTATGATGATGGGCTTCACGCCATAGCGCTCATAGTAGAGATTTGAGGCCCAGACGTAGTAGGCATACTGAGGCAGGAGGCGCCCGAGGTTGATGGAATTAGCGCTGGAAAGGCCTGTGTAGCGGCTATCCATAAAGGCATCCTTGACCATCTTCTGGCAGTCGTCGAAGCTGCCTTCGACCTCATAGCTGGAGACATTGCCATCCCATCCGGTAAGCTGTCTCCTCTGTCTTTCAGCGACCCTTCCCTTAGGGAAGAGGACCTTGACGGAGAGATGCTCACGGCCATGGAAGGCTGACGCGACAGCACCGCCGGTGTCCCCTGAGGTGGCGACGAGTATCGTCAGATCCTCACCTCGCCTGTCAAGGAGCCTCTCCATGGAGAAAGCGAGGAAGCGAGCGCCGAAGTCCTTGAACGCGGCAGTCGGTCCGTAGAACAGCTCAAGCGTATCCTTCCCGTCATTGCTGTGGAAGGCGATGGGAAAGTCGAAGGCAGAGCGGCAGATATCCTCAAGATCATCCTCCAGCTCATCGCCTTCGAAGAACGGCCTGATCGCCGTATACATCGCATACCATGCGCCACGTGACAGCGTGAAGCCGGGAAGCGACGATGGCATCTCGGCGGGGATGAAGAGCCCTCCATCCGGGCAGAGCCCCTTAAGTATCGCATCGGAAGCGGTAAAACCCTCTCCATCCTTAGCCCTGGTAGAAACGAACCTCATAGAGTCCTCCTTAAACCTTCGATCCAAGATATGCGCTCAGGCGCAGGATATCGGCAAAGACACCGGCAGCAGTCACCTCAGGGCCGGCCCCCGGTCCCTTTATGACCAAGGGCTGGCTATGGTAGCGCTGCGTGGTGAACGAGATGACGTTATCCGTTCCTCTGGCCTGCGAGAACGGATGATCCTCAGGATACTCCGAAAGCGACACGGAGCATCTGCCATCCTCGACCTTGCCGACATAGCGCAGCCTCATTCCACGGCTCCTGGCATCATCATAGCGCCTCTTCATCTCCTCATCCATCTCTCCAAGCCGCTTCAGGAACTCCTCCTTCGACGCATCGCGGAGGCTCTCCGGGACGAGCGACTGGACCGCAAGCTCCGAGACCTCGACCCTGTATCCAAGCTCACGGGCGAGTATCACGGTCTTCCTAGCGACATCCATGCCGGAAAGATCATCGCGCGGATCAGGCTCGGTGTACCCAAGCTCCTTGGCCTTGAGGACAAGGGAGGAGAACGGAACGGTCCCGTCGTACTCCGAGAGAAGCCAGCATAGCGTTCCGGAGACCATACCCTCGACCTTCTCCACCGAATCCCCGGTTTCCCTGAGGTCCTTGAGCGTGCAGATGATCGGCAGGCCTGCCCCTACGGTCGTCTCATAGAGGAACTTGCGTCCGGTACGGCTTGACTCTTCCATCAGCGCCTCATACTCCTCATATGGTCCCGATCCCGCCTTCTTGTTCGGCGTGACGATATGGAAGCCCTGGCGTATGAGCGAGGCATACTGCTTGGCCCTGGCCTCGCTGGAGGTGCAGTCCACGATGACTGAGTGGGGATAATATGAAGCGTTCACATGGGAGAGGAAGACCTCGTCGTTGTATGCGACGCCATGTTCCTTAAGCTCCTCCCTCCACTTCGAGAGGTCGATTCCCTCCTCGGAGAGCAGCATCCTCTTGGAGGTCGCGATTCCTCTTATGCGGATATCGAGATCGAACTCACGGCGCAGTCTATCGCTCTCCGCGGCGATCTGGTCCAGAAGCGTCCCTCCGATGTTCCCCGGTCCGAAGAGCCCGATCGAAAGCGTCTGAGCAGAGAGGAAGAACGAGGAATGGAGGGCCCTGAGGGCCTTGCCGCTCTCCTCGCTCCTGATCACCACGCTGATGTTCCTCTCGCTGGATCCCTGGGCTATCGCGCGGATATTGACGCCTGCCCTGGCAAGCGATGAGAAGAACTTACCAGCCACTCCCACGCGACCCGGCATGTTCTCGCCGACCGCGGCGAGGATGGCGGAGTCCGTCTCTGCCTCTATGCCCTTTATGCCGCCTTCGGCTATCTCGGTCTGGAACTCCTTGCGTATCGTACGTACCGCGGCGTTGATCTCCTTCTGCGGCACGGCGAAGCAGATCGAGTATTCAGAGGATGCCTGGGAGATGAGTATGACGGATATCCCCTCCCTTCGGAGCGCGGTGAAGAGACGGGATGAGACGCCCGGCACGCCGGACATTCCTGATCCCTCAACGTTCAGCAGCGCCACATGGCGCACCACCGAGAAGGCCTTTACCGTCGTGCGGCTGTCATTGCCCGTATCCTTGGCAGTGATAAGCGTCCCCTCATTCTCGATATCCCCCCAGTAGCGGAGCGAGATCGGAAGGCCTGCCGCGGCAGCGGGCTGGAACGCGTGTGGATGGATGATCGGAGCGCCGAAGAAGGAAAGCTCCGTCGCTTCATCATATGTGAGATTCCTTATGACATGCGCAGATGGCACGTCGCGGCGGGAGGCAGAGCACAGGAGCGAACGGCTGTTCCAGAACGTCAGAGGTGCCTTATGGCCAGATGCGATCAGCGCTGCGGTATACTCGCTTGCCCCCTCGGTCCGTACCTTTCCTGACGCATCAGCGGAATTCAGCACCGAATAGAGATTGCCCGATACGAATACCACGCCGGAAGGGAACTCCTGGCATCTCACGGCTTCCTCGGGCGTCATCATCACGCTCTCCATCCCTTCTTCCCTGAACCTCGCGTCAAGGATCATGGAGATGAATGAGCTTGTAAGCTCAGCAAGGTATCTGGCAGCTGAATCAGGAGCATCCTTGAGGAGCCACACCGCATCCAGGATCTCCTCGATCTGGGAGAATGATGCATTTATGCTGTTATCGATACGCTCCGCGTTCTCCGCGCTGAGCGTGCTATCCACGGTCTCGATCCAGGCATTCTGGCTTCGCTCGAAGCGGCTCCAGAGCCTTTCATCGTTCTCTGCGGCTGCAGATAGCAGCGACACCATCGAAAGCTCCGGCGAATCTACAGGTGAAAGCACGAATACCTGCGTGCTTTCCTTTCCCTCGCCGGCTATTGCCATCAGCTTCGAAATTCCCGGCTTTGAAGAGAGCATCGAGCCCTCGAGTGCATGGATTCGGATTCCAGACATCATCTCTCCTTATTTATCGCAAAAAAGCTCCCGTCTGAGGGAGCTT
>CALXYI010000048.1 GCA_944392935.1 uncultured Spirochaetaceae bacterium | reverse complement strand
TCTTCGCCGATAGGAATGCGACTGCTATCAGCACATCCGAGATCACATCCGGATAGTTCATTATCGCTTCGGCTATGACACGCGAGAGCCTGGGCAGGAGAGGGAAGAGTATCATCATCTCCCCGATGCGCGACAGGTGGTGGTCCTTCTCGATCGCGCCTATTATCAGGAGCGTCTCCTCCGCACTCTGCAGCGCGCTTTTCTTCGGAGGCGTTATGAACGGGAATGAGTCGGTGTTGTATATCCCTAGCTCGCTCATGCGCATCACGACCTCCGCAAGATCGGAGTGCAGTATCTCCTCCTCTGAGTACTCCGGACGCCTTAGATAGTTCTCCTCGCTGTACATGCGGTAGCAGATCCCGGGTGCGGTGCGCCCGGCCCTTCCTTTCCTCTGGTCGCAGGATGCGCGTGATATGGGCATCGGGAGGAGGGCGGATGTGAAGTTCTTCTGGTTGTAGAAGTTTATCTTCGCCATCCCTGAATCGATGACTGTCCTTATCCCATCGATCGTAAGGGAGGTCTCTGCGATGTTCGTGGATACGACGACCTTCATCTTCCCCTCCGTTGTGGGGGTGAAGACACGTTCCTGCTCATCCTTGGAGAGGCGGCCGTACAGGGGATATATCTCGTAGTCCTCCCTGGGATCGGAGTATATCAGCTCCTCGATGCATCTCTTTATCTCGGCCTCCCCCGGAAGGAAGATGAGGACATCCCCTTCCTTCTCGTCGAAGCTCTTCCTGACAAGGGAGGCGACCTTTGCATAGTAGTAGTCCTCGGTATCCCTCGAGAGCACTGCCGGGATATACCTCACCTCGACATCATAGGGTCTGCTGTCTATCGAGATTATCGGGGCGCCCCCGAAGAATGCGGAGAACGATGCCGCGTTTATCGTTGCCGAGCTGATGATGATCTTCAGGTCCCTGCGCTCCTGGGAGATCTCCTTCAGCAGGCCGAGTATGAAGTCTATGTTGAGGCTCCGTTCATGGGCCTCATCCACCATTATGACGGAATAGCGGGAGAGGAGCCTGTCGAGCTTCACCTCCTGAAGGAGTATCCCATCGGTCATGATCTTTATCCTCGTGGATCTGTCGGATGTATCCACAAAGCGCATCTTGTATGCGCAGTAGGCCCCTTCGTCGCCGATCTGGCGCTTTATGAAGCCGCAGACGGACATCGCAGCTATGCGGCGCGGCTGGGTTATCCCGATGATGCCGCTCTCGCCGTATCCAGCCTCCTGCAGTATCAGGGGGATCTGTGTCGTCTTGCCCGAGCCTGTCGGGCTTTCCACGATTATCGTCTGGTGCTCATCAAGAGCCTTCACTATCTCGGTTCTGTGCCTGTAGACCGGCAGATCCTGGAAGCTGATCAATCCCTCTTCTCCCCCCTGAGGCATGCGATGGCCTCTTCCTCGCTCATGATGGCACGTGTCCTCAGATCCTTGGCCTCCATGCTTCCATCCTCGCGGAATGCAAGCATATACGGTATCCTGTTCGCCTCCGCATAGGAGTAGATCCTCTTCATCCTGGCCCCGCTCTGGAGATAGAGCGCCGCTGATATGCCTTCCTTCCTCAGCTTCTCAGCCTCCGCTGCCGCTTCCGCCTCCTTTCCCTCCGATGGGATCACTAGGATATCCGCGGAGGATGTATCTGCAAGGAGGGGGCTCCCGAGCTCCTCCAGTGCCGCCAGGAGGCGGTCCAGGCCTATCGATGATCCGACTCCCGGAAGCTCATCCTTCATATACAGAGACGCAAGGTTGTTGTATCTTCCTCCGGAGCATACGGATCCGATGGATGGCAGGTCCGTGAGGAATGTCTCGTAGACGATGCCTGTATAGTAGTCGAGTCCGCGTGTGATCGAAGGATCGAATGAGAATGCGGATTCGATTCCGAGCGCCTGCAGTATGGCATATATATCCCTCATCCTCTGCGATGCCCCGGAGGGGCCGCCTGAGAGGTCCTCAAGGGTCCCGAGCGTCTCCATGAAGCCCTTTCCATCGCCTGCGGTGATGAATGAGAGTATCCTTTCCGCCTTCTCCCCGCTTCCTGTTATCCCCTCCAGCAGCTTCCTCACCTCATCGCTTCCGATCTTCCTGAGCTTGTCGACAGCGCGGAGGATCTCGATGGCCTTGTCCTCTGCCGAGATCGTCGAAAGGAATGTGCTGAAGAGCCCCCTGTGGGAGAGGTGGAAGCCATAGCGCTCTATCCCGAGGGCGGAGAACGAGCGATGCATCATCGTCAGTATCTCCGCATCGGAGAGGGCATTGTCTGCCCCGACGAGGTCGAAGTCGCACTGCATGAATTCCCTGTAGCGGCCTTTCTGTGGATTCTCCCCCCTCCAGACCTTGGAGATGTGGTACCGCCTGAATGGTATGCCGACCTCATCGTGATGCGCTGCCATGAAGCGCGCGAACGGGACGGTGAGATCGAAGCGCATCGCCACATCCCTCCCGCCATTGTCATTGAAGCGGAATATCTGCTTGTCCGTCTCGCCGCCTCCCTTCCCGAGAAGGACGTCGGTGTATTCAAGCACCGGTGTGTCTATAGGTACGAAGCCGAAGGATGAGAATACATCCTCAAGCGTCCTGATAATCCTTTTGCGCGGGATCTCGTCTTTCGGGAGGCTGTCCCTGAAGCCTTTAAGAATCACTGGATCGATCATAACGTGGAAATGATACCATCAATGCATGCGCGGGACAATCGGAGGCTGTCTTGAAGCATTCCGCCCTTTGCGGCTAAAGTAGCAATGTGTTCATACGGTACAGGAATGACAGCGGCGGGAGGAGCCTTCCCGTTGCGAAGATCTATACGCAGAAGGAGCATCCGATAGCAGCCAGCCAGATCGACAGGGATGCGCTCTGGGCGGTGAGGAAGATACAGGCTGCCGGAGGCGAGGCATATATCGTGGGCGGTGCCATACGCGATATGCTCCTCGGCCGGCGTCCGAAGGATTTCGATGTGGCGACATCGCTATCCCCTCGGCAGGTCCAGCGTCTTTTCTGGAACGCCAGGATAATCGGCAGGAGATTCCGTATCGTCCATCTCTTCTTCAGCGGCAAGATAATAGAGGTCACCACGTTCCGGTCCGATGAGGAGAACTTCGAGGATGGCAGGAACAATGTCTATGGCACGATAGAGCAGGATGCCAGGCGCCGTGATTTCTCGATAAACAGCCTGTACTACAATCCCTCGAACGGTCAGCTCCTTGATTTCAATGATGCGATGCAGGATTTCCGGCGCCGCACGATACGGTCGCTGATCCCGCTCTCATACTCCTTCTCCGAGGATCCCGTGAGGATGATCAGGGCCATAAAGTACCATGTGACCACCGGATTCGAGCTCAAGAGGGATGTGAGGAAGGCGATAAAGAGGAATGCGGGGAATATCGAGCACTGCTCGATCTCGCGCCTGACGGAGGAGCTTGCGAAGATACTTGCTTCGGGCTGTTCCTATGAAATCCTCATGTGCCTCAGGAAATACGGGCTCCTCGGCTATCTCCTTCCGTGCTGGGCGCAGTATTCCGATATTGCCGCCGTGCGCTCTTCCATGGAGGAGCTGGACAGGAAGGTGCGTGAAGCGAAGGATGGCGGCGAGGCAGTCGGCAAGGAGATGCAGCTCTATGCCCTCATAAAGCCGCTGATGGCCTTCGATGATCCTGCAGGCATGACGGCAGAGGAGATATTCCATGAGGGATTCAGGCAGGCGAAGGTCCTAATCTCCCCGATGACGCCTCCGAACTATGAACTGGAGAAGGCCGTGGATCTCGTCCTGCAGGATCTGGGCATGAAGCGCTCGCGCACGCGGCGCAGCGCAGAGGCCAGGGTGGCAAGGAAGAAGCCGAACAGCATGGGGCGCAAGAGCGCGGCGAACGAGGAGCTCTCAGTCGTTCCTTCGAAGAAGCGCAGGAAGAGGCGCAGGAAGGCTGTGAATGGCGAGAGGGTCTCTCTTGCTCCGGAACCGATGACAATGGCAGAGGAGCACGATCTCTAGCCCCATTCCTCTATCTCGACAGCGGTTCCCTTCACCATGACGCCGCCGTACTTCTCTATGCAGTCCGTGATGTATTCCTGCAGATCGGAGATCGTGGTATTGACGTAATGCCTTGCCGGGAGCTGGAGGGTAATGGAGATGGAGTAGGAGGAATCGGGATTCCTTGTCCCGCGCACTTTCTTCACTTTCATCACCGGATCATACTCCCCGATCGCATGGCGTACCATCTGGGTGAGCACAGCCTCGGACATCTCCTCCTTGTCAGGGCGCGAGAACTCCGGGCGCACGATCGTTTTCTCGTATGTCTGGTTCTTCTTCATGTGCCCCTTGCGGCCCATGAAGACCTTCATCGAATCGTAGACTATCTGCGGCGCCGAGCGAGTGACCTCGATCGATGGCACGGGGATGACATGCTTGCCTTCCGTATACCTGATCCTCATCGCCGTCTCGATCTCCTCCTCCGATGCGATATCCTCTATGTGGATTATCCTCTCAGGAGGCGGAAGCTCCAGGCGCCTGGCGATCTTGCCCACCATCTTCTCCGATGTCCCTATTATGAGGATACGCTTGTAGCGCTCCTTGAGCAGGGCGTTCATTATCTCATTGCGGTGGTCATCGTCATCGAAGACAGCCGTGCGCACAGCGGCTATGAAGTTCGGATCCCTCTTCGCGGAATGCCCTGCGAGGATCCTGTCGCCCCTGATCAGCAGTCCGTCGTCTATTATGAGGTCTATATGATGCTTCGCAGCTACGAGCTTCGAGTGATAGCTCTTGCCCGTGCCGGAACGTCCGACAAGGGCATATACCTTGACTCCTCTGAGCTTCGAGAATGCGAACTGGAATATCCGGTTCATGGAACGATTATATCACCCATGCCGCCTATTCATACAAGGCCGAGGAGGTGCTGCATGAGAAGGGATGTGATAGTGATCAGCACCCAGCAGCACAGCCCGAGGAGGAGAGGTTTCCCGCCTGTGCGCACCAGCTTCACGATATCGGTGTTGAGCCCTATAGCCGCCATTGCAAGGATTATCATGAACTTCGAGAGGTCCTTGAACGGCGCGAAGAACGATCCGCTTACGCCGGCAGCCATCATCGCCGTCGTTATGACGGATGCTGCTATGAAGTAGATGATGAAGAATGGGAATATGCGCTTCATGGATACATTTCCCTCGTCCTGGCTGCCAGCCTTCCTTGTCCTGATGAATGCCAGGACCAGCGTTATCGGGATTATTGCCAGTGTGCGTGTGAGCTTGACCGTCACGGCCTTGTCCAGCGTGGCATTCCCGAGTCCCCACATGCTGTCCCACGTGGATGCGCAGGCGGTGACAGAGGATGTGTCATTCACGGCTGTACCTGCGAAGATCCCGAACGGAGTGCCATCTGCCGTGCTGAACCCTATCGCCGTGCCGAGGACAGGGAAGATGATCGCGGCAAGGACGTTGAAGAAGAATATGACGGAGATCGACTGCGCGACCTCCTCGTCATCAGCGCCTATGACAGGGGCCGCTGCAGCGATTGCGGAGCCTCCGCATATCGATGAGCCGACACCTATGAGCGTTGCCGTATTGCCCTTTATCCCCATTGCCTTCGAGAGGAGGAATGCCGCGATGAGCGACACAGAGATCGTGGAGACTATTATCGGCAGCGACTGCATCCCCGTCTCGGCGACGACTGACAGGTTCATTCCGAATCCGAGCAGCACCACCGCCCACTGCAGGACCTTCTTCGATGTGAACCTTATGCCTTCCGAGAAGCTTCCCTTATCCTTCATGAAGATGGCTATGGCCATTCCGAGCACGATTGCGATGATGGGCCCTCCGACAACGGGGAACATGAGGCCGAGGGCATAGGACGGAAGCGCGATCAGGAGGGAAAGGATGAGGCCTTTCCATATTGCAGAAAACCTTGTCATGACCTGAAGTATCATGGAAATCAGGAGAAAAGGGAAGTGAGGGGAGCCTGCCATGCCTCCGCAAGGGCCTGGAGCGTCCAGCGTGCATTCGCAGGGGAGGTGGATGGCAGCCGGACAGGCTCGATTCCTGCTGCGGGGAAGATATGCCTCATGTAGATGCTGTATGCGGCGTTCCCGTTCGCTATTATCCTCTCTATCCCGGAAGAGGCGATCAGGGCCGGTATATCATTGGGGACCGGGTCGGAGATGGTGCTGTCCGCCGAGTGCGATATCCTGCATTCCGCTACCGAATCCCACAGCGCGATGCGGCTGTCCAGCAGCAGCGCTGTCCTCTCCTCCTTCGTGCGTGCATCCCTGTGGAATATGAGCCCGAGCATCGGCCAGAACCTGTTCCTCGGGTGGGAGTAGTAGAATCCCTCCTTCCGCGATCTCTCGGAGGGGAATGACCCGAGCACGAGGATCCGTGAGCGGCTGTCATATACCGGAGGGAATGGGTGAGAGAGCCTTTCTTCCATTCCCTGATGATACCTCCATGCCTCCGCGGGGGCAACATGGCGCATCCGTGCATCGAGCGGAGCAGTGTGCGGTACCATACGGATAATTCTTTATCGATTATGATGTTGCTATTTGCTCCCTTTGTTGACTTAACCGGTTGTTTTGGAGTTTAGATAGCTGTAATATCGTGATATTAAGGAGCGTTTTGCGATGAAACTTGCCACTTTCAGGCGTGGCGGTGTGCATCCTGATGACAAGAAGGCCCTGTCGAAGGAGATGAAGCTCGAAAGGCTTCCACTTCCGGCGGAGCTTGTCGTATCCATGTCTCAGCATCTCGGTGCACCAGCCCAGCTTGCCAGGAAAAAAGGCGATGAGGTCAGGAAAGGTGATGTGATAGGCACAGCTTCGGGATATATCTCGTCTGATGTCCACAGCCCTGTCGATGGCGTCATCAAGGAGATAAGGAAGGTACGCGTGCAGTCCGGAGCACTTGCAGATGCCGCTGTCATAGAATGCAGCGCGCAGCAGAGCGATCCATGGACTGAGCGGCATGACTGGAAGTCCATGCCCCAGGAGGAGCTTCTCACGCTCATACGCAGCATGGGCATCGTCGGAATGGGCGGAGCCACGTTCCCGACAGCGGTGAAGTTCACCGTCCCGATGGGCAAGGCTGTCGATGCCCTTGTGATCAATGGCGTCGAGTGCGAGCCGTATCTCACATCCGACTACCGCACGATGATCGAGCGTGCGGATGAGGTGCTGGAGGGCGTGATGGTAGCTGCGGCTGCCGTTAAGCCTGAGAGGATAATAATCGGCATCGAGGCGAATAAGATGGATGCTGCGGAGCTCCTTGAGGCGAAAGCGAGTGAGAAAGGCTATCCCATAGCCGTGCAGCCCCTGAGGATGAAGTACCCGCAGGGCGATGAGAAGCAGCTCCTGAAGGCCACGATAGGGCGTGAGGTGCCATCCGGCAAGCTCCCGCTTGATGTAGGCGCGGTTGTCTGCAATATCGGGACATGCTATGCGCTCTATGAGGCTGCGGTCTTCCACAAGCCGCTTGTCGAGCGTGTCATCACCGTTTCGGGTGAGTCCATATCCCAGCCGAGGAACATAATCGCCCCGATAGGCACCAGGTTCTCCGATCTCATAGCATACTGCGGAGGGGAGAAGGATGATCTGGTGTCCCTCGTCGCAGGCGGCCCGATGATGGGCTTCGCCGTTGCCGATGAGGATACGCCGATGGTCAAGGGCTCCGGCGGGCTGCTTGCGCTTCCGCTGATGATAGATGACTATACGGCTCCGTGCGTGCTCTGCGGCAAATGCGTGCAGCACTGCCCGATGGGGCTCATGCCGAACAGGATGTTCAGGAACATCAAGTACGGCAACTACCAGGCAGCGATGGATCTCGGGCTGATGGACTGCAAGGAATGCGGCTGCTGCGCATACACATGCCCGTCGCATCTTCCCCTTGTGCAGGGATTCAAGCTCGGCAAGAAGATGGGGAGGAAGAAGAAATGAAGACAGTGCGTACAAGCCCTCATATACATGGTCCCCTGAGGACGGACAAGGCCATGCTGATGGTCATCATAGCCCTTCTTCCGTCTGCTCTCTGGGGTGTGTGGGCATTCGGCCCCAGAGCCCTTCTCGTGCTCCTCGTCTCGATTGCGGCTGCCGTGCTCACGGAGTACATACTCGGCCTGGTATCCAGGGAGTTCACGCTCCGCGATCTCTCGGCCGTGGTCACCGGGCTCCTTGTCGGCATGAACATGCCTCCTGCAGTTCCTCTGTATGTCCCCGTGATCGCATCGGCTTTTGCCATAGCGGTGGTGAAGTGGACCTTCGGCGGACTCGGATGCAACTGGATGAATCCCGCGCTTGCGGGAAGGGTATTCGTATTCTTCTCATTCACCACGCAGATGAGCGCTTTCACGCTCCCGCGCTGGATGCAGCCTGATGCCGTATCCTCGGCAACACCGCTCTCGACGATGAAGACTGCAGTGGCCTCGGGTGCATCCGGGAGCAGCATGGATCTTCTAGGAAACGCGCTCCTTCCCGTGACGGATGCTGCGTCATCCATCTCCTCCATGCTCGGGATATCGCCATACACGGTCGATGCCTTCCTAGGCAATGCGGCAGGCTGCATCGGCGAGGTGTCGGCCCTCCTGCTGCTCGCCGGAGGCATATTCCTCATCTGCACCAGGATAATCACATGGCGCATCCCTGTGGTGTATCTCGGATCGTTCGCCGTCCTTTCCTGGATATTCGGCGGCATTCCATACGGACAGGGTGCCTTCCATGGCGAGATCCTGATGCCGCTCTTCTCCGGAGGCCTGATGCTAGGTGCCTTCTTCATGGCGACAGACTGGGTGACAACCCCCACAACACCGAAGGGGGAGATCATCTTCGCCATCGGATGCGGCTTCTTCACGTTCCTCATCCGCTATTTCGGTTCGCTTCCTGAGGGTGTGTCCCTGGCGATAATCCTCATGAACATAGTCTCTCCGACCATCGAGCGCTTCGTGCGCGTGAAGCCCTTCGGCTGCGTCAGGGAGAAGAAGGAGAAGGAGGCGAAGGCATGACAAGATACATGAAGACCGCTGTTATCCTCTTCCTCATCTGCGCTGTGTGCACGGCCCTCTGCGCGATAGTCAACGAGGTCACGGCTCCTGTGATCGCATCAAGCATCGAGAGCGAGAGGCTCGCGGCTCTATCGGATGTGGCCGCAGGCTATGGGATAGGAGAGGAGAATGCCGTGGGAGATGGCCGCGTGAACTACTATATCCCGCTTCTTTCCGAAGAGGGTGGCACTGCAGGATATATCGTTGAGCTGCTCACCTCCGGCTATGGCGGTGAGATGACGGTGATAGCATCGTACGATGCCGACGGCACGCTCCTCGAGGCCAAGCTGATGGCCAACTCGGAGACCCCGGGACTTGGCAAGAAAGCCGAGGAGAGCTGGTATATGGATATGTTCAGGGGACTGGGAGGATCGGAACCGCTTCCTCTCTCGAAGGCCGATCTCAGCGCGGATGACAGTGCTGCCGTCTCCGGTGCATCCGTCACATTCAATGGCATCGCTTCGGCTTTGTCGGCAGGCTCGGATTATGTCAAGGGCCTCGGAGGTGCTGTATGAGCCATATCAATGAGCTGACGAAGGGTATCTTCAAGGAGAACCCTACATTCATCATCATGCTGGGCATGTGCCCGACGCTGGGTGTCTCTACCCAGGTATCCAATGCGATCGGAATGGGACTGAGCGTAATCTTCGTCCTCACGTGCTCCAACATCTTCATCTCGCTCCTGCGGAAGATCATTCCCGATTCTGTCAGGATACCGTGCTATATAGTCATAATCGCCTCGTTCGTGACGATCGTGGAGATGGTACTGCATGCCTATGTGCCTTCTGTCTATGAGGCTCTTGGCGTCTATCTTCCCCTCATCGTCGTCAACTGCATCATCCTGGGACGCGCTGAGGCGTTCGCGGGCAAGAACGGAGTGCTGGACAGCGCCCTGGACGGTATCGGCATGGGGGTGGGTTTCACACTCTCCCTTTCCCTCATCGCCCTTATAAGGGAGGTCCTCGGGGCGGGGACGATCACGCTCTTCCCCATGGGTTCGTTCAGCGGGGTCATAACGCTGCCCGGGCTTTCTGCATCCCCTGTGCGTGTCCTGACGCTCGCTGCCGGCGCGCTGCTGCTCATGGGATATCTCAAGGCATTCTTCCAGTGGAAGACCGAGAGATGCAAGGGAGGTAAGGCATGAGCTACATCGGTATCGTAATCACATATGTCTTCATCCAGAACTTCATCCTTGTCCAGTTCATGGGACTCTGCCCGTTCATCGGCGTGTCGAAGAACAGCGAGAGCGCCATCGGAATGGGAGTCGCGGTCACGTTCGTCACCGCCATCACTTCCGTGGTATGCTGGGCTGTCAGCTATTTCTTCCTGATCCCATTCGGTCTTGAGTATCTGCAGACGATCGCATACATCCTCGTCATCGCAGCCCTTGTGCAGCTTGTCGAGATGATCATCAGGAAGATGAGCCCCGGGCTCTATCAGGCTCTTGGCATCTATCTCCCGCTCATCACCACGAACTGTGCGGTTCTCGGCATTGCCGTCATCAACGCGGACAACGGATACAACATGCTCGAAAGCTTCGTCGCTGGCCTTGCGGCAGGGCTTGGCTTCACGATGGCCATCATCCTGATGAGCAATATCCGCGAGAAGCTCGAGATGACGCCTGTTCGCCGCGTCTTCCGCGGGGTTCCCATCGCATTCATCTCCGCGGGGCTCATGGCTCTTGCGTTCATGATGTTCGATAAGAGCCTCATCACCAATCTGCATCTGGCATAAGGAGGGTATGGATGTCTGTCGTTATAGCTTTCCTGATAGTAGGCATACTCGGGCTCGTACTCGGCCTGGGACTTGCCATTGCGGAGAAGAAGCTTGCGGTCGAGAAGGATCCCAAGCTTGAGGAACTGGAGGCAGCCATGCCCGGCGCGAACTGCGGCGGCTGCGGATTCGCCGGCTGCCAGGCCTATGCGGATGCTGTATTCAGCGGAGCCGCTCCGGCAGGTCTATGCTCCCCCGGGGGCGAGGCGCTTGCCCGGAGGATGGGTGAGATCCTCGGAATAGAGGTCGAGGTCAAGGAGCGTATGGTCGCATTCGTATTCTGCTCCGGCAGCATCGAGACGACCACCTCTGACTACGCATATAAGGGAATGAAGGACTGCAATGCCGCGGCTCTCCTCCAGGGCGGCCCCTCAGGCTGCAAGGAAGGATGCCTCAGGCTCGGCTCATGCATGGCCGTATGCCCTGCAGGTGCCATCAGGTATGATGAGAAGGGCAGGGTAGTCGTTGACAAGGAGAAATGCATCGGATGCGGCAAGTGCGTCGCAGTCTGCCCGAAGAATGTCATAAGGATGGTTCCGTACACGGCTGAGTGGCTGTGCGCCTGCAGCAACCACGAACCTGGAGGAAAGGTAAGGAAGACTTGCAAGGTGGGATGTATAGGCTGTAAGATGTGTGAGACGAAGGTCGAGGGAAGCCCGTTCAAGGTCGAGTCGTTCCTTTCCGTCAATGACTACCACAGCGATCAGAGCGCAGCTGAGGCGGCAGCTGGAATATGCCCCCAGAAGTGCATAGTGAGAAGGAGCTAGCTTGAGGATAGCACTCGGCATATACACAGAGATATCATCCTCCTCTCCAGTGCCCGCATTCAGCCGGGCACTCTCTCTTGTCTACAAGCCTGTGCTCTCATTCATGTACAACAATCCCTCCCTGAAGCTATCGCTATACCAGAGCGTTGCGATGATGAAGTATCTCTCATCATCCTGCAGGGAGGTGAACCTGCTCATCTCATCGCTGGCGAAAAGAGGCGATCTCGAGCTCATAACAGGCACATACAGCCAGGCCATACTCTCACTCAACCCGCCGAAGGACAGATCCCTTCAGGTGGAGAGGATGACAACGCTCATAAGGCGCTATTACGGTGTCAAGGCATCATCATGCTTCTTCTATGGGCAGATCTGGGCGCCATCATTCGTGCACAGCCTCCGCAACTCAGGCATCGGCAGCGTCGTCATCTCTGCATACAGGGCGACTTCGCGTGAGCGCGTAGCCTCTGCCTCATTCGCGATGAATGAGCTGGGAAAGCGTGTCTCGGTGCGTGTCATCTCGGATGCCGTTTCGCAGCTTGTGTCACGCTATGCGCAGGGAGAGGTGGATTTCCAATCCCTCCGCGAGGGGATCTTCTCCGCAATCTCATCAGCGCAGGATGATTCTGTCTTCATGCTCAACATCGATCAGCTCATGGAAGGTGCGGCAAGGACAGGAAGCGATGATGACAGGATACCGGTCCTCATAACGGATCTGCTGTCGTTCCTCTCTTCCTCGTCCGTGCTGGTCTCGGACACAAGGGCCGATGTGCCAGGCTATCTCGACAGCGGCTGGTACGGCCGCGATGCATATGCACAGGGACTCCATTCCTTCAATGACCTCTTCGTGCGCAACTGCAACTTCCGCTACCTGCATAACAGGTATATCTCCCTGATGGAGACCGCTGCGCAGTTCAAGAGGGACAAGACCGTACGGCGTGCTGTTGAGTCCGAGCTGTTCCATGTCTCGATAGGTCCGCTCTTCATCCATGATGCCCAGTGCACCCCGATGCGGCTTGCGGAGCGCCGTGCCTTCTGGAAGGCCATCATCGAGGCCGAGAAATGCATATATGATGCCGATCCGCTGTTCCTGAAGGGGGAATGCGATCTCGAGGAGATCGGGGAAAGTGACTTCATTGCCCGCAACAAGGTGTTCACCGCTGTGCTTTCACCGCTTGGCGGCGGGGTGGCCGAGCTATGCTACAAGCCTCTCGCGATAAACCTCCTGGACACACGCGTTCCGTTCGATAAGAGCTTCCCCCATGTCGATATGCTCAAATCCTTCACGGATGCGCTTATGGTGAACGGCAGGAGCATCGACCTTTCAGGCAGGATGTTCTCGGCGGAGATGATCTCACGGACACGAGGTGAGTGCAGCTTCGCATGCACAGAGGGCAGCCTATCGCTTACCAAGCACTTCAAGCTGCGTTCGCAGACGCTTGTCATGGAGGCTTCGTTCGTGGCACAGGAAGCGGTCTATGGGGACTATACCATATCCGTCTGCCTGTCGCTTCATGACATGATACTCTCATCACCTGACCAGAGAAGGCAGATGATAGTGGGACGCCTTGATGATGCAAAGACTGTAAAGTATACTGAGCCTCAGTCGGGCCTGACCGTCTCCTTCTCTTCCACTGAGCCTTTCAGCGTTGCGGAGGAAAGGGTGAGGCAGAACCAGAATACATCAATCGGCATCGAGTCGTTCGAGCTCTACACAAGGCTTTCGTTCTCGTTCCCGCTCTCTATGCAGGGAGGAGAGGAGCGGACGTACAGGTTCATTCTCAGGGCCAGCGACAGCCGGAAGGAAAGGGAATAGATGTTTATCGAAAACCGCTCAAAGTTCGAGGATATCAAGGAAGAAGCCTACACTGTATGGAGGCGTCTTTGAAGAGGCAGGGACCGAAGACAAGATAAAGGCCATAGAGGCCGAGACATCCGCTCCTGGCTTCTGGAATGATCCGGAGAAGGCTGAGAAGACATTCAGCGAGCTGAATGCCCTCAAGGACGGCTATTATCCATGGAGGGACCTGATCTCCGAGATAAACGATATCGGAGAGCTCATCGAGCTGTATTCAGGCGAGGAGGACGAGAGCCTCAGGGCAGAGCTGGAGGCTCAGATAGAGCATCTCGACCAGGAATTCCGGCCGCTCAGGCTGAAGACCCTCCTCGATGGCAAGAACGACAAGAACAATGTCTTCCTCTCTGTCCATGCAGGTGCCGGCGGAAACGAGGCATCGGACTGGACGAGGATGCTGATGCGCATGTATACGCGCTGGGCTGAGCGCCATGGCTTCAAGTGCGAGCTGCTGGACACGCAGGAGGACGAAGGCGGCATCAAGAGTGTCTCCATGAAGATATCCGGACCCTATGCGTTCGGTTACCTCAAGGGAGAGGCAGGCGTGCACCGCCTTGTCAGGATATCGCCGTTCGATGCCGCCAAGAGGCGCCACACATCATTCGCTTCGGTGTATGCAACCCCCGAGGTCGATGATGATATAGAGATAGAGCTCAAGCCTGAGGATTACAGGCTCGATACATACCGTGCAGGAGGTGCGGGCGGACAGCACGTCAACAAGACGGACAGCGCCGTGCGCATCACGCACTATGCAACGGGAATTGTCGTGCAGTGCCAGAATGAGAGGAGCCAGTACATGAACAAGGACGTGGCTTTCAAGATGCTCCGCTCAAGGCTCTACGAGTACTATCAGAAGAAGAGGGAGGAGGAGCATGCGAAGGATGCGATTGCCAAGAAGGACATCTCCTGGGGCAATCAGATCCGAAGCTACGTCTTCCAGCCCTATACCCTCGTGAAGGATCATCGCACAGGCTGCCAGTCCGGCAACATCAGCGCTGTCATGGATGGCGAGATCGATGATTTCATCGAGAGCTACCTCCATTTCCAGAAGGAAGCATAGCAGACTGCCGGAGCGATCCGGCATTCTTCTTCCCGGATGATGGGGCTGGAATGCTTCCGCAATTGCTGCCTTGATGGAAAGCCTGCACTTCCTGCTGCTGAGAATGGCCTGGATTCCCATTGGCGATTCATGAACTGGAGTGATGGCTCGCGAGGCGGGTGGAGGCTGTCCCCTTCCACTGCTATGGCTTCAGGGATGTGAGTGGAAGTACATATACGCCATCCCTGCGTTTGAGCGGCATTGGAGCCGTACCCGATACAACAGCAAGGAAAGATGGCTTGTCCTCCAGCTTTGAGGCTATCTTCATCAGATTCGCAGCTGCAGCATCCACTGCGTGTTCATAGCCGAGCTTGATTTCAATCAAGGCATATCTGCCGTCATCGAGTTCCAGAACGGCATCTGCTTCATCGTTATCATAATCCTGATAATGGCACAGCCTGCCGCCGAGAACTTCCGCATATATACGCAGATCATGCTCTGCAAGGCTCTCGAAGAGGAACCCCAGGTATTTCATATCCCTTGTGAGATTCCTTTCATTTGCGCCGAGCACCGCAGCAGGTATCGAAGGATCGCAGAAATGGCGCTTGGCACCTATCTTGAGTCTCGTACGTGACCTGAATGCCGGTGAGTATGCCTCCTGATTCTCTATGAGGAAGAGATCATCAAGGATATCCAGGTATCTGGCCACTGTCTCATCATCGAGCTTCCTTCCGTTCATTGCAGCATCGCCTGCAAGTGTTGATATCGAGCATACTGTGCTTTCGTTGCGGGATAGCGAATGGACAAGCCGCTTGAATCGCGCACGGTCAATCCGTATATCATCGATGAGATTGTCCAGTTCCGTAGTATACATGCGGTTTACGTAATCCTTTGGCAGCAATGAGGCATCCGGCACATCCAGATTGCCAGGCCAGCCGCCGCGGATGATGAAATGGATAATCTCGGCAAGTGATACCTTTCTGAGCTGACCTTTTGGGTCAGCACCATCGAACAGGGCGGAAAGCGATACATCCCCGGAGGAATCCCCTGTCTCGAACAATGACATTGTAGACATCCTCAGGGTCGATATGCGGCCAGCGCCGCTGTGCTTGATGAGAAGTGAACCTGCCTTGCTCTTCTGTGGAGGCAGGGAGGAGCCAGTCATGAGATAGAGCCCTTTCTCTCCACGCCTGGCATCGACATCCGCCCTCACCATGTCCCAGATTTCAGGCATCAGCTGCCACTCATCTATGAGGCGGGGCTTATCGCCGGAGAAGACAATCGATGAATCTATCTTCGCGAGTTCCAGAGGGTTGCTTTCCCCTGGTTTCCTGGTGAAGTAGAAGGCACTTTCAGCCCGCTGTTCGCATGTCATGGTCTTTCCAGTCCATTTTGGTCCTGCGATAAGCACAGCTCCAGCAGTCTTCAGCCAGGTATCAAGCTTCTGGTCAATAAGCCTCGGAAGATATCCATTCATGCCAGAATCATATCATCATTGATGCAAACCGACAATATTCCCCAATCAGAACCGACAGGATTTACCAATTAGAACCGACAGGATTTCCCTTATCGGAACCGGCAATATCACCTGATCTGCAACGGCAGGATCAAAGGGCAGGCGATCCTGCGGCGGCAATATGGCTATGAATCGCGAAATCCTATAAGATTATGGCTATGAAAGCGGGTTCCGGACATTGCTGCATCTACAGTCGGAGGATTGCGGTTCTCATCCTTCTCCTTGTCCTTCCGCTTTTCCTCTCAGCAGCTCCGTACCGTGTTGCTGTTGTCTCTGAAAGCGCTTCCTACCGCGATATCATCATGGATGCGCTTTCCATACTCTCCGGTGATATCACCTCCGGGGAAGCCATCGAGGAGAGGAGGGAGCGCGATGAAAGGAAGAGGACGCTGGAAAGGGAGAGGGAGCTTTCCGAGCTGAGGCAGGCAGAGTCATTCGACCGCATAGAGTCATTCCTGGACGGTGCGGACGTGCAGGAGGATGATGACGGACTTGTCCTTGAGATATCTGATGCGGCGTTCTCGCAGACGGAGATGGAGTATCTCTGCCGCGGCGACATGGATGCCTTCAGATATCTTCTGCTGAGGCATGACCTCGATCTCATCATTGCCGTGAGCACTGAGGAGGATGGCCTGATGACAGCTGTCGATGTATGGATCAACGGCGAGGAAGTGCACAGGAACCTCTATATCAGCAGCAGCGATGACGGCGAGTTCTCGACTATGCTCTCGATCCTGCGCCCTATGCTCAAAGGCCCGGATACCGTGCTTGTCAGCTCCTCCCTTCCCCGTACCGTGACCGTACTGATCGATGGCGAGCAGGTGACTCCGGTCAGGGGGCTCATCGCCATGGAAAGGGGAGAGCATGCCGTGAGCCTCTCGTCGCCGTTCTACCAGAGCGTGGAGATGAGCTTCACTGCAGAGGATGGCGCTGTCCTCTCCGCGCATTTCACTCCTGTTTTCTCCGGTGCCATATTCATCTCTCCCGTTCCATATGATTCATCCATCTATTACCAGGGACAGCTGCTGGATACCCATACTGTCACTGAAGGCAGCGTTCCGTTCCAGATAACGGCCACGCACCCCGGCTTCTCGCCGCGCACTATCCAGTCCCGCATCGCGATGGACAGGATACAGGTGTCGCTCAGGCCTGCATGGATGGAGGATGAGGATATAGTCGAGAGGGCGAAGACGAGATTCTATGACAATCTCCTCACGACCCTCATCTCATTCGGAGGCTATGTTGCCTCCGGAGCTGTCGAGAGGATCCTTCCCGACCAGGACCTCGCGCCTGTCACGGCGATGATGGCGGGCTTCAGCTTCGTGCAGCTTGTGGAGCTGATGGATTCGATGTTCGATTATTTCCAGGCAGCGCGCCTGGGCATATAGGAGGAGCTGTGTTCTTCAGCAGATTCGGAGCAAAGCTAAAGAGCCTCTTCGGAGGCAGGAAGGTAGATGAGGGGTTCTTCGACGAGCTTGAGGATACCCTTATAGAAGGGGATCTCGGTGCAAGGCTGACTGATGAGATCGTCACCGAGCTCAGGGAGAAGGCAAGGAAGGAAGGGATGACGGAGGCCTCGGAGCTCCAGGCGAGGATGAAGGAGATCCTTTCCCGGTATGTCCGTCCATATGAGGGCATGCCGCAGAAGGGGGAACTCTCTGTCTTCATGATCCTCGGAGTCAACGGAGTAGGCAAGACCACCACGATCGCGAAGATGGCGAAGTACTATACCGGCAGGGATCTGAAGGTCCTTCTCGCAGCGGGCGATACATTCCGCGCAGCTGCCGTCGATCAGCTCGATATCCATGCAGAGAGGCTCGGTGCCAGGATAGTGAAGCAGAAGATGGGATCTGACCCAGGTGCTGTCATATTCGATGCGATAACCTCTGCCACGGCCCATGGCGATGACCTGATCCTTGCAGATACGGCGGGGCGGATGCATAACAAGGAGAACCTGATGAAGGAGCTCCAGAAGATGGACAAGGTGATCCGTGCAAAGGGCGTGAAGGATGAGAACTACAGGAAGTTCCTCGTCATCGATGCCACGACAGGACAGAATGGTGTTTCCCAGGCGCTCCTCTTCAATCAGGCGGTTCCCCTTGACGGCATCATACTCACGAAGTATGACTCCGCGGCAAAGGGCGGTGCTCTCGTGCAGATAGGGCGCTCGCTCTCCCTGCCCGTGCTCTTCGTATGCACAGGCGAGAAGTATGATGATATCAAGCCATTCGACAAGGATGAGTTCCTTGGTTCTCTTATGGGGCTTGAATGAGAAAGGCGATCCTCCTCGCAGCTGCCGCATTATCCGCCGCAACGCTTTCCGCTGCGTTCTTCTCCTCCAATGCCCTTGGCCAGGATCTGGGGCCTATCCCGGCGCTTGCAGGCTCAGGCTATGAGGGAGAGAGCTCGGATGGACGCATCGTCATCTATTCCGATGGTGTTCCCGTCAGGGAAAGGCTGGAGGATGAGAGCGGATATACAGTGACGGCAGGCGGGATTGAGGAGATCGTCGCTTTCGACAGCGAGGGGCGGAGGAGAAGCTGGACGCTCCGTTCTCCAGGACGGGAGGAGACACATACATACTTCTATGATGGCAGCCGCCTTGCCTCCGTTTCAGTATCGGTGGATGGGAATCTGGAGAGGCGCGTCGTCTATCTGGAGACACCATCGGGAACACTTGCGGGCCTTTCCGGCTCCGGCAGATCCTATATCTCCCCGGATTTCTATATCTATGAGGAGGACGATGGCTTCGTGCGCTTCTCATACCATGAGAGCGGACGGACAGTGCGTACCGACTCCTTCTCAGAGGCCCCTGAGTACACCATAGCTGATGATGGCTGCTGGACGGAGAGGACCGTAGGAGAGGATGGGGAGGAGATCATCCGCCGCTATGATCCTCAGGGAAGGCTTGCAGAGGAGACTGCGGGAGGTGTCATCACAGCCTACGCCTATGGCGATGACGGAGATCTCTCGGAAGTCTCCGTAACTGATGGCGGCAGCGTTGAGCATACGATCTACAGCAACGGACGCAGGGTGGCAAGCGAATATCTCCTTGATGGCATCATGCAGCGTGAGCGCCATTATCCCGATGACGGCGGAATTGAGGAGATAAGGTACCGGGACGGCATTCCGGAATACAGGATACTCTTCGATGGCGATGGGCAGAGAGTGAAGGAAGTAGAGAGGCTATGATATGGCGTCTTGCACTGAGGTACAGCTTCTCTCCGGTGAATGGGCACAGGGGGCGGGCCCTGCGGATCGTCATCTCCTTCGCCCTCTCATCGGCTGTGCTTATGGTCGTGCTTTCCGTGATGCTCTATCTGCAGGATGGACGCTTTGACAGGATCAGGAGCTTCTCATCCTTCGATATCGTCATCTCGGGCGACTATGAAACGGAGATGGAGAAGAGATTCCCCTCCGCCGATGTCTTCGTATACGGCGAGGCAGAGGCCATGGGAGAAGGCGAGGCATATACGGTGAGGTATATCGGAGAGGATTATCCCCTTCATTCTGCCTCATCAGCGCAGCACGGGCTGGTTGTCCCATACAGCGTCTATTCCCGCTACGGTGATTCGTTGCCTCTCACGATGCTCCGCATGGGCGGAAGCGGCATGCTGCTGCCACGTACCGAGGATACCCCGATAGAAGGGGCGTATACAGTGCCTCCGGGAGCTTCCACCGGGCTGCCGATCATATTCCTTCCGCTTTCCGCAGCGGAGGATGGAACCATGATGCATACTGCGGTCTCCGGAGTGGATGTCTCTCTTATCGATGAGCTCCGAAGCGATGGCTTCGAAGGCCTGAGCTGGAAGGAGAAGGAGAGCGGGCTGTATTCCGCGTTCCTTGCCGAGCGCGTTATGATGTATGCTGTCCTGTCCCTCCTGTTCATCATAATACTCGTGTCGATGAAGCAGGCTGTAAGGATATCCGCAGCATCCAGGCGCACGGAGCGGGCGGAGCTCGCTGTGCTTGGCATGGGAAGGAACAGCGCGGCTCTTGTCTTCGCGCTGTCATTCCTCATAGTGCTCGCTGTCTCGCTTGCGGCCGGCTTCCTTCTCTCGCTCATCTCCCTTCCGCTTGCCCAGGATGCTGTGCAGGGGATCTTCGCCGGTGCAGAGCTGGCGATGCCTTACCGCCATTTCGCCGTTCTTGCTGCCTTGATGGTCCTGATGACCGCTGCCTTCTCGGCAGCCATCGAGGCAAGGGAGAGGCGTATTGATATCATGGAGGTGCTTTCCGATGAATGAGCTCCTGGCTCTCCAGGATATATCGAAGTCATTCCCTTCCCCCGGCGGAGGAAGGATATCGATACTGTCAGGGATAAGCCTTTCCCTCTTTTCCGGTGAGATCGTCGCGATAACCGGCCGGAGCGGATCGGGAAAGAGCACGCTCCTCTCGATTGCGGCGCTCCTCTCCACCCCCGACAGCGGACGCATCCTGTACAGCGGCAGGGATACCCATGGGATGGGGGAGGGCGAGATAGCGCATCTCAGATCGCACTCGATGGGCTTCGTATTCCAATCCTCGCTGCTCCTCTCCGATTTCTCCGCGCTTGAGAATACGGCCATGCCCATGATGATACAGGGCATGAGGAGACGGGATGCGATGAAGGAGGCCGAACGGTATCTGTCGCTCGTGGGACTGCTGGACAGGAAGGACCATCGCCCTGCGGCAATGTCCGGCGGTGAAAGGCAGCGTACGGCCATAGCAAGGGCGCTTGCCGGGCATCCTTTTGTCATCTTCGCAGATGAACCTACGGGATCTCTCGACGAAAGGAGCGCTGCCGATGTCGAGGATCTTCTCTTCAGCGCTGTGCGCGATGAGGGGAGGTGCATGCTCCTGGTCACCCATGACAGGGCCCTTGCGGATCGTGCGGACAGAGTGCTCCAGCTCTCTGAAGGAGTGCTCTCCGATGTCTGATGCAGGCCGCATGTACATAGCGCGCAAATGCGGAAAGGGGATGGGCCTTGGCTATCTGCTCTCATCCCTTACGCCTCTTCTCCTTCTGCTGGCTGTGACTGCGGCACTGTCATTCTCGATCTCGTTCATCGTTTCGCTCTCATCCCGGATAGACAGGATGATGCAGGTGATGGGATCAGGTTCCGTGCGCACGCTCCAGCTTCCTCCATCGGATGCCCTTCCGGAAGGCTCGGAGACAGCTGCTGTCAGGAACGGCAGCGGCCTCATCTATTCGGAGCATGGGGAGAGTGCCGTCATCCTGAAAGGCATCGGCGGGGATTATTTCAGCGGGATGCGGGGACGTGAGATCGGAATAGGGGGAATCATGGAGGGGACGCTGAATCCCACGGTGGTGTCGTCATCGCTCGCCGCGTCGCTCTCGCTCTCCGACGGCGACAGGTTCACACTCCTCATGTGGGAGGAAAGCCGAGGACGCGCACGTCCTGTGCTCTGCACCGTTGCAGCGATCTTCCCGTCGGTATATCCGCAGCTTGACAGCCATCTTGCCTATATACCGCTATCCCTTCTGGATTCCCAGCTGTCGTATGAGATCCTGCTTCCGGAGGGAACCGATCCAGACAGGGTCGTGGAAGACCTCTGGCACTCTGGCATAAGGGCCGAAAGCTACCGCAGCATGCACTCATCGCTGTATGGGAACGTGAAGTCCTCGATTGCGATACTCTATCCGATACTCGCGGCCATAGCGGTGCTTGCGGCCTTCTTCTCCTCCGATGCCGTGCAGGTGTACATCTCCCGGGATATGGAGGATATCAGGGCGATGCTGATCCTGGGCATGCAGCCTCGTGCGCTCAGGCGGGCATATATGCTCATCACGCTTTTCCCGACTGCCGTCTCCGCCATCCTGGGAGCAGCCGCAGGGGCGGTGCTCTCGCTCCTTTCACCTGCCATGCTTGGCTGGATAGGGGAGCGGAATCCGGGGATGCTGGATTACTATGTCACGTCATTCCTGCCGGTCGTGCCCGTTCACCTTCTCCTCCTTATGATCGTGCTGCTGCTTCTCGTATCGTTCATTTCCCTCTCTTTCCTGCTGCGCAGGAGGGCTCTGTCTTTTCTCAGAAGCCCGGAACAGTTATAGTCTACCTTGTGAACCTTGAGGCATTTCAGCTCGGGACAAGCGGTATGATGCCGCTCCCTGGGCGCTTTCTTACATCAGTACTGGTCAGGCGCGATGGCGACCTCTTCCTCTTCGATGCGGGAGAGGGGACACAGGTGTCCATAAAGCTGCTCAATCTCAGATGGAAGAAGATCTCCGCGATCTTCATCTCCCATATGCATGCAGACCATGTCACGGGACTCCCGGGGATACTCATGCTCTCATCCCAGGTGGACAGGTCTGAGCCGCTGTATATCATCGGTCCGCAGAAGCTGCAGGAGTACGTTGAGTCGCAGCGCCGCATCCTCGATATGTACATCAACTACGAGATCCGGTTCATACCGGTTGAGACTGGGATCGTCTACAGCGGCGATGGCTTCACGGTGCAGGCATTCCCTCTGAGGCATACGAAGCCCTGCTATGGCTACTGCCTCGTAGAGGAGAAGAGGAAAGGGGAGTTCTTCCCGGATAAGGCGGAGGCATTGGGTGTTCCAAGAGGGAAGCTCTGGGGCGTTCTGCAGGGCGGCAGTCCCGTAACGCTTGACGATGGCAGGGTCATCGAAAGCGGCATGGTGATGGGACCATCAAGGGATGGACGCAAGATAAGCTATGTCACGGATACCATGTATTTCCCTGAGATCGCTGATTATGTCCATGATTCGGATATCCTCTTCTGCGAGGGCATGTTCGAGAAGGCTTTGAAGGAAACCGCCATGGAGAAGAAGCATATGACCTCATATGAGGCGGGGCTTGTCGCACGCGACAGCGGAAGCCTGAAGCTGTGCCTGCAGCATTACTCCCCGCGGTATTCGGACAGGGAGCTCCGGATCCTCGAGCGCGATGCCGTGTCAGTATTCCCCGGCACGGTCCTGACACGGGACCGCATGTCATTCAGCATCCCCCTCAAGGACTGAGATGCATGATATATGGAATCCATGGCATGGCTGCCGCAGGATAAGCGAGGGCTGTGCCAACTGCTATATGTTCCACCTGGATTCACTCCGGGACAGGGATGGCGGTCTGATATACCGTACCGATTCCTTCCGCTATCCGCTGCAGAAGGACAGGGCAGGGCATTACCGCATCAGAAGCGGGGAGATGATAAGGGTCTGCATGACATCTGACTTCTTCCTTGAGGAGGCTGATGCGTGGCGCCCGGAGGCATGGAGCATGATGCACGAACGCTCCGATGTCATCTTCTATATCCTCACCAAGCGTGCTGACCGCATCAGGGAATGCCTTCCTCCGGACTGGGGAGAGGGATGGGAGAACATATTCCTCAATGTGACTGCCGAGAACCAGAGGAGGGCAGATGAGAGGATCCCCGTTCTTCTCTCGATTCCCGCACGCCACCGCGGGGTGATGGCGGCGCCGCTGATAGGGAGCATCGACATGTCCCGCTATCTTTCGACAGGCATGATCGACCAGGTCATAGCCGGAGGTGAGAACTACGGCGGTGCACGTCCATGCTGCTATGAGTGGGCTGAGCGGCTCTTCCTTGACTGCAGGGCTGTGGACGTCAGGTTCGCATTCATAGAGACAGGGAACGTATATTGCAGGAATGGCAGGAGGTATCGCTTCAGGAGCAAGGAGGAGCAGTCCCGCACGGCATACCGCACCGGACTGTATAATCCGGGAAGGAAGATCATCTTCCGCCTTGAGCCCCAGCAGGGCGATCTCTTCGGCATGGATGCCTATGTCCCATCCTTCAGAAGCCCGCGATGCAGGGAATGCGGCATGAGGGTGATATGCAACGGATGCTCCGAATGCGGCAGATGCGCTATCCCATGAAGGGGGTGTATATACTTCTTATATCTGTGCTCCTCGTGTATAATGGATGAAGGAAACTGACGACAGAGAGGATGCTGTGGTGGCCATGTGCGCCGGAAGAGAGCTTCATGATATCTTCTATCCCGTTCGGAGCGTGTGCTTATGAGAAGGTTCCTCTCATCTGTCATCATGCTCCTTATGATCGCCATCCCGCTGTCTGCGGAGTCATATACGCTTGAGGCATTCATATCCGGAGTGTCCAATGGCGTGAAGGGCTTTGGGCTCGGGCTTTTCCCTGTCGGTACGAAGTTCGGGTTCGAGAAGTTCTTCACGATGATAGATGGCGAGAATGATGCGGAGCTCCAGGTCGAGTTCGAATTCACGATAAACAACCGCACCCTATCGTCGGATTATGATTATCTTACAGGCCGTCCGCGCTGGGCTCTGACGCATGAGGAGTCTGCCGAGGGGCACTTCTTCGGCGACAGCCGCTGGAATGATGGCGGTGAGAGATCGCTTTCATACTTCAACCCGCGTGCCTGGATCGATATCTATCTCGATCAGGGATTCTGGACGAATCCCCTCTACGAGGACGGAACGCTCTTCAACGTGAAGATAGGCCTCAACTCGCGCTTCGCGATGAGCATTGAGGAGGTATCGTTCTCGCTGCCTGACCATGGAGGGCTCCTTTCCCCTGTATTCGTCACTCCCGGCGGTGAACCGCGCGATCCGTTCACTGAGAACCTTCCTGCCTATCCGTGGCTCAACGGTTCCAGGAATGTGCTGACGAACTACATCTACCTTGTCCTGTCGCTCAACATGGACAGGGATACTCCGACAGATGCTGAGCCGGAGGAGGGTATAAGCGTCGATCTCAGGTTCGAAGCCGGACCGAGCTGGCTGCTGAACAACATCACGCCGATGGGAGTGCAGAGCGACTACTATATGGCAGAGATCTATGCAGAGGAGAAGATGGAGCTCTTCGCCATGTATCAGGAGAACGGATGGAACTGGCTGAATATGTATGTCGGCCATTCGAATACCCTGAGGTATACATTCGGCTCGGTGGTGCCAGAGGACAAGCTTCCCGGAGACAGGCTCCGAGGCGTGCTCCAGGACAGGATATGGATACATTTCACCGGTCCGCAGTTCATGGCAGGTGACTGCTATACGAACATCGAGCTCAACCTCTACAATACGCTCATGTTCGGCTCGGTTGCCAATGAGATAGACAGCAGGACGAGGGCAGTTGAGCTCCAGTCCTCCTTCAGCGCGCGTTTCCAGCTGCGGCTCTTCGGGTTCATAAGGCTGGAGTATCAGATCGGGTATGATTTCATACGCGGTATATGGCCCGAGAAGCCGTCGTGGTGGCAGAACTCCGCCCTGACGTTCTACGTCTCGATCTAGGAGGTATGAAGATGAGGAAATTCCTTGCGATCATCATCCTCACGCTTTCCGCAGCCGTCCTTCCTGCAATCGGATTCGGCTACCATGTCTTCGAGATAAGGACGGAGCCTGAATTCGGGCACGGCGTCTTCCCTGTATCTGTGAGATACCAGTTCAATTTCCCTGTTCCCGATATAATCGATGGATGCAAGACAGAGCTTGCCTTCCGTCTCGATAACGGGCTTGTCTACCGCACGCTCAGGCAGGATCCGTCTACAGGTGCCATAATGGCGATGCATCCCGAGCTTTATGATTTCCCGCGCGAGTATACGGTGCATTTCGATGAGTTCAATCTCTTCTACGGTCAGGGATTCTTCGAGACGGACTTCTCGGACAACGATCTGCTGACGGTCTTCGCCTCGATAGACGGACGCTTCGAGATGGCCTTCGAGCGCCTTACATGGATGACATCGCCATCGGAGCGCGGAGGCGTCTTCTGGGATGAGAGCGGGAACTACCGTTTTGCCGACAGCTCCTGGGTGGGGGCTCCTGAGCTGGCAGGCAACCGCTCCGTCTTCCAGACGTCACTCACGACAGGCCTCATCCTTGACTACATGCATGATGAGACTGTGGTGCGTTCCGGCGTACGCGGCGGAAGCTACTGGCGCATCTGTCCCCGCTGGATGATCCTCAATGACGGATCCGGCGATTACATGCTCTCATGGAATGAGCTCCAGTTCTCCGCAACGCTCTTCTCGGAGAGGCAGCAGAACGGGCTTCACTGGTTCAGCATCGTCCTGGATGACTGGGTGAAGTACAGATGGATACTCGGGCCTAAGGTCCCTGCATACATACAGGGCGGCGAGATGTGGGGACCGGATGTCCCCAATGCAGCCCATGTCTTCACGAACCGCCTTGCCGTCACTTTCTATGGACCGCAGATCGGAAGCCGTGATATCTATCCTTCGGTATCTGTGTTCTGGGATCTCGGGCTGGGGCTCGGCAAGGTCCTCAACAGCTCGCTTGGCGGATCAATATCCGAACTCGTCGGCAGCTATGGAATCAGGGCTGAGTTCGTCATAGCGGGGATAGCTGAGTTCTTCTTCGAGATCGGATGCTCCTATGAGCCAGTGTTCAGGGAGAGCCCCTATGTGGACTGGAAGATGGGATTCTCGATAGGAGTATGATATGAGAAAGTGGATTGCCATCCTGTCATTGATCATCCTCATACCTGCAGCGCTTTCCGCTGCCGCATGGTCGGATCTGCGCCTTGGCGCCTCCTGGTGGTATACTACGAACGCATTCTCCGACCCGCTTCCGCTGGGATATGATATCTCAGGTCCATATCCCTCCACAGGCGAGTTCATAATGCGCCATGACATAGGCGGACTTGCCGCCCTCGATATCTATTTCGACGAGCAGTTCACCACGGGCATGTCTGCCGCTATAGCCGTCTCCTATCCTCTCACATCACGTTCCGTGCGTCCGGTGGGGACAGAATTCGACTGGGAATACAGCGAGTATGATTCCACAGGGGAGCAGAAAGCCCTTCTTCAGTTCGGCTTCGGCCCTGTGTTCCGCTTCGATGCGGGGGATGTTGAGATAATACTCCCTATCCGCTTCAGTGTTGCCAGCTTCGATTGCTTCTCGTCAGGCGTGCTTGTAGGCGTCTGGATCGATCCTGCAGTGAATGTATTCATAACCGACCGCATCTTCTTCACCGGAGGCATACAGTACAATGCCCATCTGATGAAGTTCCTCTTCAATGAGAGCAGGGTGTATGAGGCGGGGTACATAAAGCTCTCTGTCGGCCTCTTCGCAGGCATCGGCATAAGGATGGGAGGGTAGCATGAAAAAGCTTGCTGCAGTCATCATACTCTCGCTTGCAGCTCTCTTCCCCGCATACTCTGCGATGGAGTTCTGGATGGGCGCGGCATTCTATGCTGATTACAATGAGCTGTCGCCTTCCGTGCGGGACAGGTTCCCTGCGATGGCAGATGAGGTCAATGAGGTGCGTTCGCTCGGCCTGAGCGTCGATTTCGCATTCTTCCCCTGGAACAACGTGCGCATAGGCATCGTCGGAGCTTCCCACACCATGCTGCCGATCGGGTATACGCCGGCAGGCGGAGCCAAGGAAGGCTTCATCTCATACGATTTCGATCTGAGGGAGGACCTTTCGATCGGCATAGGGTATTACCAGTTCTTCACTCCGATGATAGGCATGTTCCTTTCCGGAAGCTTCCAGTATACATGGTACCGCAATGCCGCAGATCATGTAGCGAATGAGTCCGCTCCGATGGACTATGTCATGTTCAGCGATATGGGCATACTCGCAGAAGCCGGGATAGTCACGCGCTCAGAGAACATGTTCTTCCGCCTGGGATTCTCCTTTTCCTACGATATGCTCAACAAACCTGCGGGGTTCCGTATCGGCATATTGGCAGGTGGTGGATTCATCATAGGCGGAAAAAACTGATTTCTTTCTGCAATCTATTGACAGTTTTCCCGCAAACGTGTAGATTCCTACCTGTTCGGAAGAACTGAATTCTCCTGTAGCTCAGTCGGTAGAGCAGGTGGCTGTTAACCACCCTGTCGGGGGTTCGAATCCCTCCGGGGGAGCTAGCGCAACTTCTTGTATGGAGAGGAGTTGCGCTTTGTTTTTAATAGTTCTGTTACCAGATTGTAACCAATTGAAAATTTGGAAACTGTATCAGTTGATACACTTCTTTACGCTTTGCTACATCCAGTTTTATAAAGTATGCCGCCAGAAAACCTGCCAGGCTTGTCCTGCAGGATGAAGGCGGCATAATCACTTCGCATCGCAGATTGCAAAGACTCTGTTGCATGATTCGCAGTAATACGCTTTGGCATTCTTCTCAAGGATGATATGCGGTGGATGGTTCGTAGCCTTCTCCGTAGGTCTGAATATGACATTAGCGCCAAAAGGCATGCTCCCAGATGGTATGACTGTTCCCTTGATCATCTCTTTGCTGCATGCAGGGCATTCCATCATTCGGTACCTCCGATGTTCGACTTCTGGTTCTCTATGTACTTTTTCACGCTTTCCTCTGTGATTGCACCGACACTCCCGTAATAACATCCACGAGACCATAGACCTGATCCCCAGAACTTGCGTTCTTCCAGCTTCGGAAAGGATGTGAAGATGTGTACACCGCAGGAATTGATATGATTGTCCTTATCCTTCTGTCACAGGTGCTGAAGGTAAGCTGAGAGCCTCGGAGCGTCACGGTGCGCACATCATAGCGCATCGTGCACCTCTCCTTCATAGATGGTCTCTTCATCCTCTCAGCTTTCTTCGGATGTTTCTGCTTCAGCTTTGTCTTCTTCACATTCCATGTCTTCACAGCCTCCACAGCGACATCACGGGCACACTGGATGAGACCTGTAGGAAGAGAAGGGCACTCTTCCTTTATCTTCTCGTACTGGACCTTGTGAAGGAACCTCTTGGATGTGCTGCTGTTGTTGATGAGGCACTCAGCCGACATGTTGAAGGTCCTGGCATACTGCTTCCTCGTCTCTACAATGGCGGAGACTTCCTTATCAGTGAGCTTCGGGAAAACAGTGACTGACCTTCTCATGTAAATAATATAGCCCTTTTCCCATATCGCATGATGGACGGCAGCCAGGAGCGGCTGAGACGAAGACGATACGAGCAGGGAGCCGTACCGAATATGGCTGAACCCCCAAGGCGATAGAGGGCATGCCTGAGCATGTCCACCTTTTTCTTGAGGCTTCTCCTGATGATGCGCCCTCTTCGATGGCACGCACTCTGAAATCAATGTCTGCAGCGCATATCTTCACACCCTTTCCCGGCTTGAAGGAGGGCAAGTTCTGGGGATCCGGCCTATGCTCTCGTGGATGTTATTACGG
>CALXYI010000047.1 GCA_944392935.1 uncultured Spirochaetaceae bacterium | reverse complement strand
AATTGACAGCTTCCTTCTATATCTCTAAACTTCAGAAGGTTTTAGATTGAAGCTTATTTCACATAGGAGATAAAATGGCAAAGGAAGAAGCAATCGAGGTGGAGGGAGTCGTCAAGGAAGCCCTCCCGAACACGATGTTCCGCGTGGAGCTCACGAACAAGCTCGTCATACTCGCTCACCTTTCCGGGAAGATGAGGAAGCACTACATCAGGATCGTTCCGGGAGACACGGTCAAGGTGGAGCTCTCCCCCTATGATCTTACGAAGGGAAGGATAGTCTACAGGGAGCGCTAGGCTTTCAGTATTATCCAGAGTGCTCCTGATCCCCCCGCGGATACAGGGGCATTGCAGCACTCGCTGACTGCTCCGGATCCGTCCAGGACAGCCATGACCGTATCACGCAGGACTCCTACGCCATCTTCGCTGTGGAGTCCTTTTCCTGTTATTATCGAGATCTTCCTTATTCCGTTCTCCCTGCACTCGGCGAGGAATGCACGGACACGGTCCTCGGCCTCCCGTGCGGTGAATCCATGGAGATCCAGAGTCGCCTGAGGAGGCATCGAGCGCAGCCTCGATATCGTAAGCTGCGGCCTGCGGCTTCCGCTATCGCCCTTTGCCTTCATTATCTCATCGAACGTCAGATCGCTCTTCCGCTCGTACTGCGAGAGTATCGAGGAGAAGGATGCCGATGGCTGATAACGCTGCGATGCCGCAGGCGCTGGCTGCGCCGCATCCGGCCTGACCTCCTCTGCGTCCTTCCTCCTGTCAGGGATCCTGTTGTTCCCGAATACGGACCAGACTGCATCCGGAGACCGCTTCTCATCGTCGCTCTCCTCTTTGAAGAGATTATCCGAAAGCGGAGCCTCATCCGGCTCCTTCACCGTCCTGGGCGCTGCCTCACCGGGGGATGCCACGCTTCTGGCCCGCTGCCCATCCTCATAATCCGAGAGGATATCGGCAAAGGACCGTGTTGCCTTATAGGGTGCAGAGGCGCGGGCAGCAGGTCTTTCCGTCCTGTCTTCCTTCGCATCCTCCTTCTCCGGCTCCTTCCTGGCAAAGGCCTCATTGCCTCCGAATATGGACCATGCAGCTTCCGGGGCTCTCCTGCCATCCTCCCCTTCCTTCCTGAAGAGAGGGGCATCATCCGGCAGATCCTCAACCTTCTCCTCAGGCAGCCCGCCGGCCTTCTCCACGCCCTTCCCGTCGAATTCGGCAAGGATGTCGCCGAAGGACTTCGTGGGCCTGTAGGCCTGGCTCTTCCGCTCAGCAGAAGCCTTCTCCCCTCCTCCGGACGTCCGGCCTTCCCATTTGGCGAGGATGGCGCCGAAATCCGTATTGGATGCAGCTATCTCATGCTTGCGGCTCCTGGATGGGAGCGCATAGGGATTGCCGGTATGCTCATACGCATAGAGGATATCGGCAAAGGATGATGATGGGTCATAGCCCTGCACTATCTCGGATGGCTTCCTGGGGACAGGCTTCGCCTGAGGCTGCTTCCCCTGCACCTCCTTCTTCTCGACAAGCCTTATCGAGGCGAACGGGGAAGCCTCCCTCCCATCATCAATAAGGCGGCGCTTTATATCCGCCGCCCTTGCCTTCTTCCTGCCGCGAGCCAACGTCACACTTCCCTGACATCAAGGATCTCGGCAACAAGGGGCTTCATGATATCCACAAGCTCCTGCTGCGAGCAGCCCTGCACCTTTATCGTGCATATGGCATTCGTGGCATCCGTGCCGGCAAACGTACCGAACGAGATGATATCCAGGCCCTTCTCGACAAGCGCAGCGCTTATGCGGGCTATCGTACCGGGCTTATCCTCGACGAGGAACGACATCCTGACGCCGTAATGGCGGGCACCGAAAAGCTCAAGGAGGATACGGAACATATCGCTCTTCGTCACGATACCTACGAGCTTCTTACCATCCTTCACTACAGGAAGGCATGAGAGATCCTGATCGCTCATGAGCCTTGCGGCTTCCTCCACTGGAGTATCCTCGGTGATGGTGACAGGATCCTTCGTCATCAGCTTCTTGACAGTGAGCTTGGACAGCAGATATGCCATCTCATGTATCGAGAGGCTGGATGCCGGCGATGGGGATGCATGGAGTATATCCTTTTCCGTGATCACTCCGACAAGGTTCTTGTCCTTGTCGAGAACAGGCAGACGATGGACCTTCTCCCTCTTCATGAGGTCTGATGCCTCTCCGATGGACATATCAGGCGAGGCCGTAACTGGATTGCGGGTCATTCTTCTCGCTATGATCATTTCTATGCCTCCTTTCCTGATGATAATCCGTGAAGCGTTTAAATAAAAGGATATTCACGGATTTTTGCCGGAAATTATAGCCACATGGCCCTGTGAGTGCATGGTATAATCCTATGAAGAGAAACTATGGACAGGACAGCACTTGATGGTATATGGACGCTTACGGCCGTTTCCCCGAGGAAAGGCAAGGGCATCCAGGAAGGCCTTGAGATAGAGATGGGAATACCCGGCGATGTGCACTCAGCGCTCACGGATGCGGGCTTGATGGATGATCCGTACACATCCTCAGATGAGGATGATGGCTGGATACCGCTATCCGACTGGGAGATAAGGCGTTCATTCCGCTCGGATGGCGGCCATTCGATCCTCTGGGCAGAGGGCGTGGACGGCACGGGATTCGTCAGGATAAACGGAATGGAAGCAGGGAAGCTCAGCCCTGGCTGCGGCAGGAGCATCATCGACATCTCCCAATTCGTGAAGGACGGGGAGAACAGCATCGCCATATCGTTCCCCGGAAGCCGCGGCGAGTGGACAGAGCCGATGCGAGGGGATGAGAGGAAGCATGGAGAAGGCCTGGTCCCTGTCGGGATACATAGCGGAATCGGGATACTCTCCGATCCTGCATTCATACTGCTTTCGGCAGATCCGGAAGCAGTCATGGATGACGGCAGATGGATTGTCCGCATATCCATCGAAGGAGAGGCATACAGACCGGTGGATATCGGGCTCTCTGCAGAGGTCAACCACATAAGGACGGAAAGCACAGCGCATGCAGAGCCCGGGCACGTGAAGCTCTCATTCGATGCCGATCCCGGCGCTGTCATGCTCTGGTGGCCCCGCGGCAGAGGCCAGCAGCCTGTCTACCACATATCCATCAAGGCCGGAGGCTGGGAGGAAGGCAAGGACATCGGCTTCAGGACAGCTTCCATCGGCAGGGATGGCCACACGGAGATCAACGGCAGCGGCGTGTTCCTCAAGGGCGCATGCTGGATGGCCGAGGACATCCTCCCTGCACGCACGGACAGGGCAAGGGCTGCCCATATCGTCAGGAGCGCAGCGGAAGCCAATCTCAATGCAATCTGGGTGAAGGGATGCATAGGACCGGATGAGCTCTACAGCGCTGCTGACAGGGCCGGCATAATGATAATCCAGGACCGCATAGACGGGAAGGCAGGCAAGAGGCTCTGCAGCCATCCGTCCCTGCTTGCCGTTGCAGGATCGGAGGAGGAGGGATTCATCGATATCCCGGACAATTCCATGGCTCCATACAGAGAGGGGATCATCACAGCATACGGGATCCCTTCGCTTCCATCGGAGAGGATGCTGCGGTCATTCGCCGGCACGCCTTTCAGCATATCCTCTTCCTCTATCGATGCGCATGGCGGTGTCGGGGAGATCCTCCGGACAGTGGCTGGCCGCTACCGCTTCCCCACTTCGCTCGATCGCCTGATATACCTCTCGCAGCTGGAAGCCGAGCAGCAGGCTTCGTGCACATACTACAGAGCCAGGATCGAGGGGAAATGCAGCGGCACGTTCCTTTCCTCGCTTGCCGACAGATGGCCATGCATCTCGCCTTCCGCAATAGACCACAGCGGGAGATGGAAGCTTATGCAGTATGGCATAAGGCTCTATTCCTCACCTCTCGCGCCGCTGCTGATAAGGGATGGGGAGAAAGCCTGCATCTACATGGTCAACGATACGCCCCAGAGAGAGAAGGCTGAGATGTCGGTGAAGATAAGGACATTCTCAGGCAGCAAGAAGGAAGCGAGGGAATACAGCATCACGGCACCTGCCTTCTCCGTATCGAAGGTGGCTGAGATACCCCTGCAGCGATTCCAGAGAGGCGAATGCTTCATGTACGTGAAGATGGCCACGAAGGACATACTGCGTGAACGCACACTCCTTCTTGATATGCCGAAAAGGCTCAGGCTGGAGGATCCGAAGCTCAGCTATGAGATATCCCAGGCCGGGCCGAGATCGATAGCCATAAAGCTCAAAGCCGAGAAGCCCGCGTTCTTCGTATCGCTCATATCCGAGGATATCCCCGGGATATTCTCCGACAACATGATATCCGTCCGCCCATCGGCGGAGAAATGCGTCATATTCCAGACCGAGGAGGAAGCCGACGAGAGCGCATTCCGCGCAGGCTTCAGGATCTTCGATCTCTACAGCGCGATGGGATAAGGGAATGGCCGGGGATTCCGGCCATTCAGTCCGCATCAGGCTCCAAGATAAGCCTTCTGCACCCGTTCGTTCCTCAGCAGTGCCTCGCCGTTGTCGGAAAGGACTATCCTTCCATTCTCCAGCACATAGCCATAGCCGGAAGTGCGGAGCGCCAGGCGGGCATTCTGCTCCACGAGGAAGACGGTCACCTTGTTCTCCTCGTTGATGATCCTTATCTTGCTGAATATATCCTGCACGATGAGGGGTGCAAGCCCGAGCCCCGGCTCATCGAGCAGAAGAAGCCTGGGCGAGGACATCAGCGCGCGTGCTATAGCCATCATCTGCTGCTCGCCGCCGGAGAGCGATCTTGTCTTCTGCTTCCTCCTGGCACCCAGGATCGGGAAGAAATCGTACATCTCCTCCTTGCGCTTCTCTATCAGGCTCTGGTCGCGCACCATGAACGCTCCCATATCGAGGTTCTCCTCGACAGTCATATCGGCAAAGACATGCCTTCCCTCAGGAACAAGCGCGATTCCACGCCTTGCGATGAGATCAGTGGTAAGGCCGTGGTGCTTCGGCTGGCATATCGTCTCGCCCGCGAATGATATGGAACCGCTCTTCAGAGGCTCAAGCCCCACAATCGCCTTCAGCAGCGTCGACTTCCCTGCTCCATTGGCGCCGATCAGGGCAACGATGTCCCCTTCATTCACATTCATCGAGACATCGGTAAGAGCCCTGATGCTTCCGTAGGATACGGAGATGCCATCGATCTTCAGTATCTCACCCATCACTCATCCTCCTCTTCACGGCCGAGGTATGCCTCTATGACACCCTTGTCATGCTTTATCTCGTTAGGAGTCCCTTCTGCGATCTTGACTCCGAAGTTCAGCACTGTGATGCTGTCGCAGATATTCATGACGAGCTTCATATCATGCTCTATGAGGACAACCGTGACACCGAGCTGCCTGATCTTGGCGACGACCTGCATCAGATGGGCTGTCTCGGATGGATTCATTCCCGCAGCGGGCTCATCGAGGAAGAGGAGCTTCGGCTCAGCTGCAAGGGCCCGGGCGATCTCAAGCTCCCTCTGCTTGCCGTATGGCAGGCTTCCGGCGAAATCCTGGGCATGCTCCTCCATCTCAAAGAAGGAAAGCCACTCCATCGCACGGCGGTAGACTTCCCTGTTCTCGCGGGAAGCGAAGATATAGCTCTTCACAGCCTGCTGGAAACGATGGCGGAAAGGATCGCTTCCGACCTTGAAGTGCAGCCCCATCATGACATTCTCGACAACGGTAAGCTCCTTGTAGAGCCTTATGTTCTGGAATGTCCTGGCTATGCCCAGGCGGCTTATCTTCCATGCAGGAAGCCCTGTAATATCACGGCCATCGAAGATGATCCTGCCGGATGTGGGCTTATCCACCCCTGTTATCTGGTTGAAAAGCGTCGTCTTGCCTGCGCCGTTCGGCCCTATGAGTCCAGTCACGAGTCCTTTCTCGACGTGGAAATCCACATCATTGACGGCGATGACACCGCCGAATTCCCTTGTGAGGTGCTCAGTCTCGAGGATCCTCATACAGCACCTCCTTCAGCATTCCGCCCTTCCCTCCGGAAGAATGCGGCGATCTTCTCGCGGCGCGTGCGCGGGTCACCATAGCGGAACCTGTCCCGTCCCAGTATGCCCTGCGGCCTCCAGAGCATCATGACGACAAGCAGGAGCCCGTAGATCATCTGCTTGGCCTGTGCAGGAATGACATTAGTCAGCCCTGTAAGCTGGGGCAGGTATGATATGAACTGGATTATGAATGCTCCGAGTATGACGGCCTTGCCATTGCCCATGCCTCCCAGGACAACGGTGCAGAGCACCATGACGGAGACCATGAATGTATAGGAGCCCGGCTGGACGGTCAGGGTATATGCAGTCTGCATGCAGCCCGCGATGCCGCCCATCGCCGCACCGAGCACGAACGAGCTGATCTTGTACTTCGTGACATTGATGCCGTTCGACTGGGCCGCGACCTCATCCTCCCTCACGGCGATCATCGCACGCCCGATGCGGCTGTGCGCAAGCTGCTGGAAGAGGATATAGAAGATGAGCACGAATACCCATATGAGCACGATGAACGCAAGCTTGTTGCGGGATGCGAACTGATAGCCGAAGAGGGATGCACGCGGGATGCTGTTGTATCCGACGGGATTCACGTTCGTCGCTATGTTCCTGATTATCTCCCCTAGACCCAGCGTCGCGATGCAGAGATAGTCACCCTTGAGACGCAGCGTTGGGATTCCTATCAGAAGCCCCACAAGGCCTGTCGCTATTGCAGCGACGGGAAGCGAAAGCCAGAAGCTGAGGCCGAATGTCTTGCACATTATCGCAGTGGCATAGCTGCCGATGCAGAAGAAGCCTGCATGGCAGAGCGAGAGCATGCCGGTATATCCGGTGATGCAGTTCTGGCCGATTGCCATCAGGGCATATATACCCGCATAGATAAGGATAAGCTGGAAGAAATTGAGCATATCAGACCTTCTCCCTCTCGTTCTTGCCGAGTATGCCATCCGGTTTAACCAGGAGGACTATGATGAGAACAGCGAAGGCAACGGTGTCCTTCATTCCGTTCGGTATATGCAGCAGAGGTGCGCCGACAGCCTCGAGGATGCCAAGGAGCACTCCCCCGATCATCGCGCCCTGTATATTGCCGATGCCTCCGATAACGGCTGCGACGAAAGCCTTGAGCCCTGTCATCGTTCCCATGGAGGGATAGACGCGGAAGTCGAAGGCTGCCAGTATTCCGCCTACGGCTGCGAGAGCGCTTCCGATGGCGAATGTAAGCGAGATGACCCTGTTGACGTTTATGCCCATGAGCTGGCTCGTGGACTGGTCGAGCGAAGTCGCCCTCATTGCCTTGCCCATCCTCGTCCTGTTGACGAAGAATGTCAGCAGAAGCATCATGGCGACGGAGACGACGATGACGACGATCTGATGCGGGGTTATCGTGATTGACCCGATATGTATGGGATCATTCTCAAAAGGATACGGGAAACGGCGTGACTGCGTTCCGAAGATCCATGCAGCGCCATTGGAGAGAATGAACGAGACACCGATGGCAGAGAGCAGAGGAGCGAGCCTGTTCGCGTTCCTCAGCGGCTTATATGCGATGCGCTCGATAAGCATGCCGAGAATAGCGCATGCTATCATGCTTACCAGCATCGCGATGAAGAATGCAGATAGCGTCCATGCCCCAGGCGCGGCATCCCCTGTCAGGGCTGTATAGACCAGAAGCCCTATGAACGCCCCCACCATGAGGATATCGCCATGAGCGAAATTGATGAACTTGAGGATGCCGTACACCATCGTATAGCCGAGAGCGATCAAGGAGTAGATCGCGCCGAGCGTCAGACCGTTCACGATGTACTGCATGTAGAGTGTTAATGTACTCACGTCCTCCTCCACTTAAACACAGCAAACTGCCGGAAAGCCATGGCTTCCCGACAGTAACTGTCCCTTATTCAGCTGAATCAGTCAACCTGTACGATGTGTCCGTCAACGACCTGGAAGGATCCGACATACACAGGGGTGATTCCATCGACCTCATAAACGCCCTGGCTTGCCACAAGATCGCCGTTGGCTGCGAAGTTCATGATGCCGTTGGCACCCTGGAAGTCCTTCGTTGCAGCGACTTCATCGCGGATGGCCTTGGTGTCAGCAGAGCCTGCGCGCTCGATGGCGCCGGCGATGATGTATGTGGCATCATAGCTGTTCGTCGCGAATGAATCAGGAGCATCGCCGTTGTATGCCTCTCCATAGGCCGCCTGGAAATCAGTGAGGATCGATGAGGCCTCAGCCTGGGCAGGGCCTACGTAGACTACGCCATCCGTGAAGTCCGGTGCGAGATTGTAGATCTCGGGATCGGAGAATCCATCGCTGGAAAGGAACTGCACTGCAACGCCGAGCTGGGCCGCCTGCTCAAGGATCTGGGCATCCTCGACTGTGTAGTTCGGGATATAGATAGCCTCCGGGTTCGCTGCCTTGATCTGCGTAAGCTGCGTCCTGAAGTCCTTGTCGCCAACCATGCAGGTCTCCTCGGCAACGACCTTGCCTCCGAGAGCCTCGAATGTCTCCTTCATTCCGAGGGCAAGTCCCTGGCTGTAGTCATTCATTGCATAGAGCGATGCAAGATTCCTGTAGCCAAGCACCTCATAGAAGTAGTGTCCGGCAACCTCGGACTGGAGAGCATCGGAAGGAACCGTCCTGAAGACATAGTTGAGGCCGTCTGCATTCGTTGCCGGCTGGGCCGTGACATCCTTGTGCGTCGCGGACGGGGAGATCATGACGATCCCATCCTCCTGGCAGCGCTGTGCAACCGCAAGGGCCGGTGATGTGAACACAGGTCCGATGATAGCGCACACCTCATCCATGTAGGCAAGCTTCTCATATGATGCAAGAGCCTTGTCGACAGTGCCTTCGCTGTCCTCTGCGATCAGCTCAAGCTGCTTGCCGCCGATGCCTCCCGCCGCATTGATCTCGCTGATCGCGAGCTTCGCTGCATTGGAGCATCTGATTCCGTAGTTGGCGTTATCGCCCGTGAGAGGGCCGATGAAGCCGATCTTGTATGTGTCGCCGCTGCCACCCTCGCCGGAACCGCCTGCCGCGACACCTGCTATGCAGATAAAAGCTATAAGAAGAAATGCAACCGCCTTTCTCATTATGCCACCTCCTATAGTGCATGGGAAGAATTTAGATTTACATATACAACAAATTGCATAATCATACAATACATAAGCACCTTAGCATCCGGATAAAATCAGAGCGCATCGCCTAACTGGCGGGACTGCCATGATTTATGCCCAATGAAACCATTGCAGCATCCTGCCGGGCATTCCTCCATGGAGCATCCACTTGATTTTCTGGGGCAAACACTGTAGTGTATCGCTGTTATCGCGATATAACGATGATCCTGTAGCTCAGCTGGATAGAGCGTCCGCCTCCTAAGCGGAAGGTCAGCAGTTCGAATCTGCTCAGGATCACGAAGAGGGACTTCCTGCACGGGAGTCCTTTTTCATCCAGTCATTCCAGAGGGGAAATGCGGGTCTTTACGGAATTGCGTGGGATCCGTATCTGCAGTGCCCCTATAGTACCGCAGGAGAGAACCCAGGGACACCGCATACAGGCCATCTCACCTTACCGCCCCTCTGCCATATAGCTCCTTCCCTTCCTCGCCGTTGCCAGCTCCTCCCCTGAGGCTTCCTTGCCCATGGTGGTTCTGCATGTCAATGGATATCATGCAACCGGATATCGAGGATACGATCCTCATGAATCACTCATACCATCGCATATACAGTCACTTGCGGGCAATGCCCAAAGGCATCTCAGGCATAGGCGCACCGGTATCAAACCCGAAAAGGACATAATCGATATTCGCCTCATCAAGTATGCATAAGGAATCTCCGCCGAACTCACCTGATTCCTGATCAGACGGATTGGATTTCTGTTCATAGTAAATGCTATGGGGTTTTCCATTGTCTTCAAATCCGGCTGCTATTATCACGTGAAGAGAGGTTGGATCCATATTCAGATATACGAACCCTTCGCTGATCCTGCTTACGCACCCTTCACCTTGCGGGATGTAATTGACCACATCTTCTGCAAAGATAAGGGTCTTCTGCTCAATGCCCATAGCGATCCGTCCCCTTGATTTCCCTGCTTCTGAGGAAATCGAGAAATCAAGATCACAGGGGCCTATGTCAGCAGGTGTGTCAAATGATCCTTCAGGAATGGTGAACCAACCGGATATACAGACATCACGATACATGTAATCACTGACTTCCCTAAGCCTGTCATTGCGATCTTTGCTTGGATTTTCCTTCGCATATTCCTCTGCTGCATCAAGGACAAGGGAGGCATTTCCTCCATATGCAGAGTTTCCTATCGAATTTGCGAGGATCCTCGTGATCAGTTCTGATTGCATCTCCATCGGAGGCTGTGCAGTACCGGAGATCCCAGGCTTCTCCGGGAATGTTATCGTATAGTCCGGCATAGAGGATGGATCATCCTCTGTTCCGCTTGGAGGGGCTGGGGTTTGGGTATCATCAGGATTGCTTGGTGCATTACCTGGGTCTTCTACAGCTGTACCATTATCATCAATACCTGGCATCTGGCATCCAAGCAGCAGGCAGAGGATCAGCATGAACAGTCTCAAGAGGCGTTTCATATGCTTATATAGTGAATCATATCCAGCCAGATCACAATATCACATGTGTTCCGCTGATAGCGGATCCCGCAGTTCCACTCCATGCTCCCTTCGGCTTCCATCTACCATGAGCCTGCAAGGACTCCGGCAATGAAATGATATGAGAACAGGATCGCGCTGCATGTAAGCTCCTCGCAACGATGAGGAGGATCATCCGCAGGGAATCCGCCGGGCCTGAGTACTCGGCATTGGAGCGATCCGAATTTCCCTTTCGAAGCTCTCCGCGAAGGATCTGCAGGCAGAGGCTGCCTCTGCAGTGCTCCTTCCATGGATGGCTGCCAGGATGCCGATGGACATCAGCGAACCTTCCACCAGGCCTCACTGGGCCCTGTATCCGCCTCCCCCATGAAGCCCGGAGGCAGCATCGAGCGTCTGGCTCTCCAGCGGAATGGTGAAAAGGGAGGAGAGTATGCGCAGCGTTGTCCTGGCGCAGTTCTCATCATAGAGCCAGTACAGCCTGTGCACCTCATTCCGAATGTACTCTTCCGCGCTTTCCATCAGAGAGCCTTCTCGATAAGCACGAGCTCAACGCCTTCGATACCGTTGAAGGCTGTCGGGACAATGCCGATCTCGCTGTATCCCAGGGCACGGTACATCGCACGTGCCTTCACGTTCCTGGCATTCGTATCCATCCGCAGGTAATGGCAGCCGCAGCTGCGGGCATATTCCTCATAGAAGCGCACGAAACTGCGGCCATAGCCTTTCCCGGAGCATTCCGGGGATATCACAAGGGTATGGAGGACCATGACATCATCATCTGCTGCATCGTACCGCCAGGCGCCTTCAGCATAGGCATCGACCTGCCTCCTGTTGATGATGGCAGCCCCGACGGCAGCACCATCATGCTCTTCGACGAAGAGCTCACCGCGTGACAAGGCCTCCCTGGCCGTATCCTCCGTGGGATACACGCCGCGTATCCATCCTGTCGTAGTATCCCCTCGCTCCTCTGCATCATGGATGCTGCTGTATATCGCAGCAACTGCCATGATATCGCTCTCTGCTGCCCTGCGGATCATACAGCAACACTGGAGCATCGGAGAGGAAGAGTCAAGAGGAAATGAAAGTCCCGCTCCACACCGAACGGTATGGAACGGGTGTTATGAAAACCTATATGGGAATCCTTTTCAGGCTTCCTTCTTCCTTCCCCTGCGGCTCTTCACTGCCGACGATATGATGATCGCAATGGCGAGGAGGATTATGATCAGGGCCACGGGGCGCTGGAGGAAGATCATCGGGCTTCCGCCTCCGAGCTTCACAGCACGGCGGAACTCACCTTCGAACATGCTTCCGAGGACAAGGCCAAGGACTACAGGAGCTGCGGGGAAGCCGCCCTTGCTCATGAAGAATCCGATCAGGCCGAAGCCAAGGGTGAGCATTACATCGAAGAAGTTCTGCCTTATCGCGAAGGATCCGACAAGTGAAAGCACCACAAGTATGCCACTCAGGTAATTCACAGGGACATTGAGGGTCTTCGTGAAGATCTTGATGCCGAATACCTGGATAAGGACCATGAAGATCGTCGCAACGAATACCGATGTGAATATACCCGCGATGAAGTCAGGATTCTCCGAGAAGAGCTGCGGCCCCGGGGAGATCCCATGTATCATCAGGCCTCCCAGGAGGACAGCGGTGACGCTGTCGCCGGGGATGCCGAGGGTGAGCATCGGGATAAGCGCACCGCCGCAGACTCCGTTGTTGGAGGCTTCTGAGGCGATGATGCCATCGGGATTGCCCTTGCCGAATGTCTCAGGCTCCTTGGAGAACCTCTTCGCCTGGTCGTACGCGAGGAATGCCGCGATGTTGCCTCCTGTCGCAGGGATGATTCCGATGAATGTACCGATAAGGCTTGAGCGTATGATGTTCACCTTCCGCTTCCACTGATCCCTGAAGGGAGGCACGATGTTCTTTATCGTGAGATCCTTGGAATCGATCTTCCTGTTATCCTTGTCAAGGCAGCTGGAAAGGATCGACGGGATGGAATAGAGGCCGATGAGAGCCGCTACCGTGCTGATGCCGCCCATAAGGTTGACGCTTCCGAACGTGAATCTCGTATTGCCCCAGATGGGATCGATGCCGCAGAAGGAGAGCGAAACGCCCACAAGCCCTGCGATGACGCCTTTCGATATCGAATCACCGGAGACAGCTGCGATGATCGAGAGTCCGAAGAATGCGAGCGCCGCATACTCAGGAGAGCCGAAGCCCGTACATATCTTCGCAAGCAGCGGAGCGATCGTGATGAGGAGCAGCCAGCTTACGATGCTTCCCCATCCAGAGGCGAAGGCGGCCCATCCGAGAGCTCTCGGAGCCTGCCCTTTCCGTGCCATGGGATAGCCATCTATGGTCGTCACGACAGAAGATGGGGTTCCTGGTATGTTTATCAGGATCGCGGAGACAGCGCCTCCCGCTATTCCTCCGATATACACGCCGATGAGCATGCTTATCGCAATGACTGGCTCGAGCGTGAATGTGAATGGTATCACAAGCGCGACACCCATCGTCGCGCTAAGTCCCGGAAGCGCTCCGAAGACAAGACCTACGAATGTGCCGAAGAGAATCCACAGCAGGGAGATGGGATTGAGAAGTATGCTGGCAATCCCGGCCAGTTCAGCAGAGAATTCCATATCATCCCTCCTTACATGATCATTTCAAGGATCGGTTCGGGGAAATCCACATTGAAGAGGAACCCGAATACGAAATAGAGAACGACGGTCGTACCCAATCCGACAAGAGCGCAATGCAGCCATGGCGCGTTGTTCCGGAGCAGCTTCGATTCGATCGTCACGAAGATAACGGAGCTGAGTCCGAACCCTATGATCTGCCACAGCGCAGCGTAGACAATTATCATCACAAGGGAAATCAGGATCCTTCTGTCCAAGAGCTCGAATCCGTACTCACCGGAACGGATCATCCAGATTATGTTCATCAGCAGCTTCACCGCGCACATGACGATGATTATGCCGAATATCACCTTGGGGAATGTCATCGACTGCATTCCATTTACGGCTCTGGGTTTTGTGGCAAGAGCCTCATGCAGCTCGATCGAGAAGAAAACAAGGCAGATTATGTAAACAATATTCTCGTACCACTTCGCAGTGGACGTTTTCCTATCACCCATATAGGCCTCCTGGCAGGCTGCCGCGCAAAGGCAGCAGCCTGGTCATGTCAAAAGAAGATATCAGACGAAGAGCTCGGCTGCGGCCTTCTCAAGACCTGTGTAGATCTCGTTGATATAGCTCTGGAAATCCTCACCCGACTTGATATTCAGCTGGATTCCGACTCCATCGCAGAACTCCTTGTACTCATCGCTGCTGCAGACAGCGGAGAACATATCGATTATCCTTGCCTGGATTGCCGGATCTATTCCCTTCGGTCCCATCAGATATGCAGTCTGCTGGATATTGCCGAGCCTGAATACATCGTATCCAAGGGACTCGAATGTCGGTACCTCAGGAAGGATGCCGATGCCATCGGTATTGAACACGCCTACTATCTTCAGCTCGCCGGCCTTAACCTGCGTGAGTGTTTCGCTCGGCTTGAGGGCACCGCAGTCCACATGTCCTCCGATGACCTCGGCGACAACTCTCGAACCACCATCAAACGGCATGAAGTTGAATGTCGACCCTACAGCCTCCTGCAGAAGCGTGGCATATGCCTGGTTGACATTGTTCGTTCCTGGGATACCGCATGATATCTGCCCGGGATTGGCCTTCATAGCCTCGATGAGATCCTCAGCATCATCGTATTTGCCGCCGTTCTTGACGACGATGATGATAGGCTCCTCGGCAACGCTCATCATGTTGAGCGCATCATCGAGCTCGCAATCCACCATATCCTGTGCCATAAGGGCAAGGAATGAGCTTGTGGCAAGGCCGAGCGTATACCCGTCGGGCTTCGAGTTCATAGCCTCGAGAATACCGACAGCGCTACCGCCGCCCGGTACATTCTTGACAACAAGATCGGCATTGTACATGCTTTTGAATACAGGCTGCATGGCGCGTGCCATCAGGTCGTTCGTTCCACCGGGATTCCATGGGATGATTAAGGTGATTTCCTTGGTGGGATAGTTCGCCTCAGCCGCGCCTTCAGCCTGCCCGCCTGCGAACGCGACCGAAGAGACGAGAAGCATGACAACCAATGCCAGCAATGCTTTCCTCATTCTTTTTCCTCCTTTTCCTCAGTCGGCAATGCGACTGTCTTCCTGATATTATCGATGTGGATGCTCATCGCATTCACAGCTCGATCCGTGTCACGTGCCTCAAGGGCTTCCAGGATGGCACCCATCTCCTTCATCGTCGCCGTCTTCCTCTTATGCCATTTCATATTGGCTATCTGGATGCGTTTTATGATGAAATCGTATGAACCGATGACACTCTCGATCATACTGTTGCCCGAGGCCTCGTATATCGCCTTGTGCATACGGTCATCAAGGCTGTAGATCTCCTGCTCTATCCTCTCGCTGTCGTCGCCTGCCATGCGCCGCTCTATGTCCCTGTGCTCCGCAAGCAGGGCCTGCAGGGTCTCCTCGGATATATTCTCCACGGCCTTCCTCACGGCATATGTCTCCATAAGGCATCTTATCTCGCACATATCCATGCCCTGCTGGATCGATATGCCGCTGACGATGGTCCCGCACTGGGGCCTGCTTATGAGAAGCCCATCCTGGATCAGTCGGGAGATGCTCTTCCTTACAGGATCGCGGCTCACTCCATAGAGCTCGGCAAGCCTGGCTTCCGAAAGCTTCTCCCCCGGCTGGAACCGGAGATTTATGATATCGTGATACAGTGCATCATAGACTGCATCGGTTACGGTACGGGCTTCGACAGACCTTTTCATAATCACCTCTCAATATCCTCTGATATCCTCAGAAGGCGATTATATTTTGCATTTCTTTCGGCTCTTACGGGAGACCCCAGCTTGATCTGCCTTGCCCCGACAGCTACAGCGAGATCCGCGATGAAGTCATCGGTCGTCTCCCCTGACCTCAGGGAGACGGTGACATCCATCCCATGGGACTGCGCGTACTCTGCTGCCTTGATGGCTTCCGTGACCGTCCCGATCTGGTTTATCTTCAGGAGAAGCCCGTTCGCTGCATCATGGTACTTCTCAAGCCTCTTCACGCTTGAGGTGAAGAGATCATCGCCTACGTTCTGTATCTTCCTCCCATAGCCTGCAAGAAGCCTGAAGCCATCGATATCATCCTCATCGAAGCCATCCTCTATATATGTGAGCGGATACGAGGAGATGAGCTGCCCGTAGTAATCGCAGAGCGCCTCTGTCCCGATTCCTCCCTTCACCTTGTATGTCCTGCTTTCCTTGTCATACAGCTCGGATGCCGCCACATCCAGCCCCAGCGTGACATTGCCGCCGCAGCCGCATTCCTCTGCAGCCAGGAGCATCGCCTCGAATGCTTCCCCTGTCGTGGCGATAGGGGCCGCAAGCGCACCGCCATCCTCCGGGAACGAGCCGTATCTGGCAGTGAGGTCCTTCTCCAGGCGGCGTCTCATCGCCACCAGGGACTCAAGCTCATCGGGAAAGCATCTGAAGTCCTTCATGATGTAGAGGTAATCCTCGAATTCCAGTCCGGACGGAGAGAACTCGCCGCCGGAGATGACAGTCGCTATCACAGAGGGGATCGAATAGCTGCTGCGGTGGGTCAGCGTCCTGTACAGGGGCTCCTTCAAGGCCATGGCGCGAGCCTTGGCTGCCGCTACGGAGACCGCCAGGATAGCATTGGCCCCCAGATGGGACTTGTTCTCGGTTCCATCAAGGCGGATCATCTCATCATCGATTTCCTCAAGGCTGCAAAGGGACATCCCCTCCAGACGCGGAGCGATTGCCGAATTGACATTGCCGACAGCATGCCTCACACCCTTTCCGCCATACCGCGTACCGCCATCATGGAGCTCATATGCCTCGTATGAGCCTGTCGATGTACCGCTGGGTACCGAAGCGATGGCCACATGCCCTGATGAAGTCTCAAGGAGCACCTCGACTGTAGGGTTGCCTTTCGCATTGAGTATTTCCCTGGCCTCTATTCTCTTTATGCTGTCCATATCAACCTACCACCACGACACGGAGGTTCATGACATTCGTGCCGGTATTGCCTGTATAGATGGCATCACCAAGATCATTGAGGGCCTTGTATGTGCCATGCCTGGTGAAGATATCGTTGAATTCGATTCCCTTCTCCTTCATCCTCTCCTTCGTATAGCCATCGGCTATGCCGCCGGCAGCATCCGTCGGGCCATCGGTGCCATCGGTATCTATGCAGACGAAAGCCATCTCGTCCCTCGACCTGAGCTTCTTCGCGAAGCCGAAGACGCTTTCCTGGTTCGGACCGCCCGGCTCCGGCTTCCCGATGATGCTTATGGTGGTCTCTCCACCGCTGATAAGCGCACAGGGACGCTTGCAGGGATTGCCTGAGGCAACGATCTCATTCACGATTCCCGCAAGGAAGATACCGGCGTCCTTGGCCTCTCCGTCTATGCAGGCCGAGAGTATGTAGGGGGTATATCCGAGTTCCCTTGCCTTTGCGGCGGCAGCAGCGCAGGCAACACGCTGATTGCCGACGCTCAGAAGCATCTGATTCATGCCGTCAAGGCTCTTGAGGGTCTCCAGCTCAGGATGCCGCGAGCCATGCTCAAGCCTTCTCCGTATTGATCCAGGGACCTTGTCCCAGAGATCGAAATCATGCAGGACCTTCATCGCATCCTGGAATGTCGAAGGATCGGGAAGGCTGAGGTCAGGCCACGGCATGCCCGGGGTATTCGTGTCGAGCGTGAATGTGATCACCATGGCAGGCTGCCCGTACTGCACAAGGCGTCCTCCCTTGAGATTGCATAGATGCTTGCGGACCGCATTCATCTGCACGATATCCGCCCCGCACTGCAGGAGGAGCTTGTTCGTGTACTGCATCTCGTCGATCGTTATGCCATCGGCAGGCATGTTCACGAGAGCGGATGATCCCCCTGTGACAGCTGCGAATACGATATCATCCTTCCCAGCCCTGTCCAGTATGGCCTTGATCCTGCGTGCCCCTTCCACGCTGCGCTCATCCGGGAACGGATGGCTGGATTCGAATACCTCGATATGCTCCAGACGGCGCTTCTCGCCTTCCTTGACGACGAGGAAGCCCTCCTCTATCCGGTCTCCGAGTATCTCATCGAGAGCCTGTGCGATAGGATAGGATCCCTTGCCGACACCGACGACATAGATCCTGCCGACCCTGTCCAGATCGAACTCCTGGTCAGAGACCCTGAGCACGTTCCCTGAAAGCGAGACATACTGCTTTGTCCTGTCATATGGTATGACGCTCCTGATACCTGCTTCAGCGATATCCAGGGCTGCCTTGCGGAGCTTCTGATTGCCATGATCGTATAGCTGCTCGTAGTTGTCGTAGATCGTATCACTCCTCATTGTCCTCTCCCTTTGCCATATTACCATCCTCACCGAATTCCCATCGGAACGGCCCTGATGCGATGCTGATCCTTCCATCCGCTTCCGCATCCGGCAGCATCGCGGAGGATATCTCCATGCTGTCCAGCGAAAGCGTGTTCCTGATCCTCACTATCCTGAGTGCGGAATAATCGAGATCCGGCGCTGTCTTTATCCCTGCCCTTATCGCATCGTAGTCATTGGCCATGACCATTGGGATCTTGCCGCCATTGATCGTGCGTGATGTGAGGAGATTCGGATATGTCTTGTCCATATCCAGCTTCCTGTATGCCCTCATGGTGGTCACGTCAGCAAGCCCGAATCCGCATCCATTGCCATCGGATTCATCCGTAAGATCAAGGAAGACGATGCGCTTTATGAACGGATGCCCCACCATATGCTCAGATGTGAAACGCTGTATTATGTTGCAGTCCATCCCGGTACCGGTGATGTTCTTGCCGATCTCATCGACGACCAGGAGATCTATATTCCTGAAGGGTATCGATGGAAGGAGGGATCTGGCCCTCTCAAGAAGGGCAGGCTCCTCCTCCATCATCCTCTCCCTCGGAATCGCCTCCATGAAGCACGGCTCGTCGTATGCATTCTCGATTATCCCCAGCGAGAAAAGCAGATTCGACGATGAAACGAAGACACGGCCGATCTTCTCGAGGTTCTTCCCCATATTGGCCATGCCCTGGAAGTGGCAGTAGTCTGCACCATGCTGCTTGCCCAGGCCTATGACGCACATCTTCGTCATGCCGCTCTCGTATCTGCCCCGGAAGCTTGAATGAGGCTTTATGCGGGCAATCGTGACAGTATAGTCAGCTGAAGCCGCATTGCGGTCCATATGGACAGGCACGCCATCCTCCGTCTCGCCTATCACGACAGTGTCCATGGAGGCCCTGATCGGGGCACCCGTATATTCCTCCGTGACTCCGAGGTGCTCGAGGATGCTCCGCTGGTTCTCTGCTATCGCTCCGCCATGGCTTCCCATCGAGGGTACTATGAAGACATCTGCTCCATGTCCCTTCAGAACCTCCACGAGACTCCTGGCGATGAGTGCTATGTGGCTGATGCCGCGGCTTCCGACACCGAGCGCAACGGTCCTGCCGCTGAGCGCATCCGGCTCAAGAAGCGAGGAAACGGTCTTCACTATCTGCCCCGGGATATCGGAGATGCATGCGGGATCGAACTTCTGTGACACCTTGTACATCTCTGGGAGTCTGACAGGTGCAAGTATTTCCTCATAGACGCTGTTCATTCCTTCCTCCGCTTACTGGCATTCTAGCATGCTAGTTTTATATTTCAACAATTTTCTTCATTTTCCTGAAGGAAACAGCAGTGAAGCCGGGTAAGGGCACGACGGCAGGGAATACAGGTAGAATCAATACATCTGGACAGCAGAAGGCCCACCCCGCTATATATGGAGGTGGGCCTGCTGCATGTATGCGATAGGTATCCCCTTCGGCTACTTCCGCCTGAGGAAGACGACAGCCTCGTATGGCCTTAGATCGAGCACGCGGCCGCGGAAATCCTTCCTTCCGGTATTCGACATCGCGACCTCCGCCCCTTCGAGATCCACATCCTCCGGAATCTGGAGCGCGAACTTCGTGGCGCTGAAGTTGAGGATGACGAAGAGCATCTCGCTCTCATTCTCCCTCACATAGGAGAATATCCTGTCGCTGTCGGCAAAGCACTCCCGGAAGCTTCCGTCGATGATGACGGGATGCTGCCTGCGGAATGCGATCATCGCCTTGTAGTAGTTCAGCACGGAATCCGGATCCTTCTTCTCCGCTTCGGCATTGATCTCCGTATAGTTGGGATTCACGTCAATCCAGGGCCTGCCATCGGTGAAGCCTGCGTTCCTCGTTGCATCCCACTGCATGGGAGTGCGCGCGTTGTCGCGGCCACGGTAGTAGATCTTCTCCATTATGTCATGATCAGAGACACCCGCCTCCTTCAGCTCCCTGTAGAGGTTTATCGACTGCACATCGCGGTAGAAGGAGATATCGGGGAAGCGGACATTCGTCATTCCCAGCTCCTCTCCCTGATACACATATGGAGTCCCCCTGAGCGTCATATCCATCGTGCAGAGAAGCTTGGCGCTCTCCCTGAGGTATCTGTCATCATTGCCGAAGCGCGATACGCTCCTTGCCTGGTCATGGTTGGAGACGTAGATGCTGTTCCATCCCTCATCGCCGAGAGAGCTCTGCCACTTGGAGATTATCGACTTGAACTCCTTTATCGACCATGGGCGGATATCCCACTTGTTGATCCTGCCCTGATCGATATTGACATGCTCGAACTGGAAGACCATGGAAAGCTCGCCCCTGTCCTCCGCGACATACTGCTTGGCAGTCTCAGGTGTCACATTCGGAGTCTCGCCTACCGTCATTATGTCGTATTTCGAGAAGACATCACGGTGGATTTCCTGCAGATAGTCATGGACCTTAGGGCCATTCATATAGAATCGGGAACCGCGGACAAGCCCAGCCGCTCCCGGTACGCTCGGATAGCCAGGAACCTTGGATATGAAGTTGATCGTATCAAGGCGGAAGCCGTCTATGCCCTTGTCGAGCCAGAATACGAGGATCTTCTTCAGCTCCTCCCTCAGCTCGGGATTCTCCCAGTTGAGATCGGGCTGGCCGGATGAGAAGATATGCAGATAGTACTGCCCGCACTCCTCCACGTACTTCCATGCCGGACCGCTGAAATGCGACTGCCAGTTGTTCGGCAGGCTGCCGTCAGCAGGAGGATCGACCCAGAGATAGTAGTCATGCTTGGGATTATCCTTGCTCTTCCGGGCTTCAAGGAACCATGGGTGCATGTCCGAGGTGTGGTTGATGACCATATCCATAACGACGCGGATGCCATTCTCATGTGCCTTGGCAATGAGATCATACATATCCTGGAGAGTCCCGAAATCAGCCTGTATATCCCTGTAATCGCTTATATCGTATCCATTATCGACATTCGGCGACTTATACACAGGGCACACCCATATGACATCGACACCTAGATCCCTGAGATAGCCCAGCCTGGACTCGATGCCGCGTATATCGCCAATGCCATCGCCATTCGAATCCATGAAGCTGCGCGGATATATCTGGTAGACAACCGCATTCTTCCACCATTTCGCACTATCACTCATATCAACCCCCTTATCCCATCTATAAGCGAGCAGCACCAGCTGCCTTTCCTCATGAAGAACGGTATGCGGCTGAGCGGCGCCTCAACCGTATATGACATCCTTCCAGCAAGCACCTTCCCATCGGGCACTGAGATCCATTCGCCTTCAGGAAGATATACCTCAGCCGACCGCTTCCCCTCCTCCGCTATGGGCACCGCTATGATATCCGGACCGAAAAGGTAGGCATCGGAGTAGTCGCGGAGCGCCGGATCGGATGGATAGTCATAGAAGAGCGGCCTCATCATAGGCACGCCTGTGCGTTCCGCCTCATCCGCTATCTTCCTGATATACGGGCGTAGCATCTCACGCAGCTGTATCTGCGCTGAGAGCATGCCGTACACCTCCTCGCCGAAGCTCCATATCTCGTTGTCGCCGCATGAAGGCAGGAAGGCATCGAAATCGCGCTGCTTGTCGACCTTGTCATATGGAAGCCTCTTCCCGTGGAGCCGCAGGACGGGGCAGAAGACGGCGAATTCGAACCATCTCACAAGAAGCTCCCTGAACGACTCATCGCCGGGATCGCCTCCGAAGAAGCCTCCTATATCAGATGTCCAGTACGGCAGGCCGGAGAGTCCTGCATTGAGCCCAACCCTTATCTGCCTGTACAGGGAATCGAATGTCGACGGGATATCCCCTGACCAGAGGATGATGCCGGTAGACTGCGATCCGAGCCATGCGGAGCGTGAGAGATTCACGGCATCCGTGATGCCGCTTGCCTTCTGCCCATCCTGGAAGGCACGTGCATACCAGTATGCATATGCATTGGCGCATTCAAGCCCGTTGCCGATATACATCCTGATATTCCCATAGTCATAAGGCCTCATCTCAGGCTCCGTCTCATCAAGCCAGAAGGAGCGTATGCCTGCGCTGCAGTAGTTTTCCTGCACAAGATCCCACCAGTGCTTCCTCGCATCAGGATGGGTAGGATCGACTATTCCCTCGGGTCCCATTATAAGGAAGAAGAACGGCAGTCCGTTCTCTGCCTTGATAAGCATGTTGCGGTCCCTCATCTCGCGGAAATGGGGGCTGCGTGGATCGCAGGTAGGCCAGATCGAGACCACCGGCTCGATACCCATCGACCTCAGCTCGCTTACCATTGCCTTCGGATCCGGCCAGTATGCGCTGTCGAACTGCCATGTGCCCTGCACCGGCCAGTGGAAGTAATCGATGACGATGGCGGAAACCGGTATCCCGAGCTCCCTGTACTTCCTTGCCACGGCAAGCACATCATCATCCCTCTCATAGCGCAGCCTGCTCTGCCAGAAGCCGAGCGCCCAGGACGGGAGATGCGACACCTTTCCGGTAAGCGCGATGAGGCGCTCCGTCAGAGCCCGTGGTGAATCGCCTGTGAATACGAGGAAATCGATCTGCGCCGATGCTTCTGAATGCCAGTGCGTGACAGATGATGAGAATGAGACGCGCCCTATCGATGGCGTATTCCATATGAAACCATATCCACGCGAGGAGAAGACGCATGGCAGAGGGCATTTGCCGTTCTTATGCGAAAGCTCTATCTCCTCGCCCTTGCGGCTCAGAAGGCCGTCGGGAACACCTCCAAGGCCATAGAATTCCTCATCTTCCGAGGACTGCAGATACAGATCCGTCTCGAATGCGGATGACGAGATCGTCCTGTAGCATCTCGCCCTCCGGAGGACCGACATGCCGTTTCTCTTATCCTCCCAGTCCTCCTTCAGGAAAACCTTCCCATCAGGACCGGAGAATGAGAGCGTGCCATCCTCTTCCACGGCTGCGGCAAGCCTTCCGCTCGTAAGGCGGCGGCTCCTTCCTTCCGCTGCGACGCTGGCTTCCCCTTCCGCTGGCGGCAGGATATTCCAGCTTTCATCCGATATATGAAGACTGCGCGAAGCCCTTACCCTTATGACTGAATCGCCATAAGGCTCTACCTGCAGGATCTCCCCCTCCTCCTGCCAGCGTATGACAGGGCCTTCTCCATCCAGGAAATAACCCATTGTCCCTCCTTTTAAAGAGAGAGGACGGTCAGCCCGTCCTCTCCTGATACCTCTCTGATGGATCAGTTCTGGGCCTGAGCGGCTGCCTGTGCCTCATACATGACTGCACTGGCCTCCTCCGGTCCCATGTACTGGGAAACAAGGAGATTCCTCTCGAGGTAGTTCTTCTGCCAATCCTCTGTCTCGGACACCTGCTTGAAGACATCAGCCCAGAAGGCTACTGCCTCATCGGACATGTTCTTCGCGCCCAGGATACCGCGCCACATCGGATACTCCACATCATCGTATCCAAGCTCGCTGAGCGTAGGAGCTGTATCGAACGGAGTGGAGAACCTTGTCGTGCTGAGGGCAAGGATAGGAACGATGTCGCCGGAAAGCACATACTGGTTGGCTGTTGCAGGCTTCGTCACTGCGATATCGATATGGTTGCCAAGGAGGGCTGCGATCGTCTCGGAGCCGGAGCCATATGTGATGTAGGTGAAGGAACCGGATGCATCAAGCTCCTCTACGAGCATGTTGTACACAACGCGCTCATCGCTCATCGTGCCGCCGACATTGATCTTCGCGCCGTTTGCCACCGCATCAAGGACCTCCTGGAAGCTATGGTACTTGCCGCCGTTGGCATTGACGAAGAGCAGGTGCTTGTCAGCTGCGAGGATGACGAGCGGGCGGAAGTCATCGAGCGTGAGGCCGCCGTTCTGGATCATGGCTGTGAGGTCTCCGGAGGAGAAGCAGAGCAGAGTGCTGTCAGCATTGCGTGCCGTGCTCACCGTGCGCCTTGAGATCTGGCCGTTGCCATCGGGCTGGTTGTAGACGATGAACGGAGCATCGACGAACTCATGCCTTGCCGCGATATCGGTGATCGTGCGTGTGATGATATCGCTGCCGCCGCCGGATGACGAGCTTACGTAGAAATCAACGTTTCCATTGATGTGGAACTGACCATCGTCAGCTTCCTTTCCGCCCTGTGCGAATACTGCCGTAGCCGCAAGCAGGAAAACAAGAACCGTGAGAATGATGTTCTTCTTCATTTTCTCTTCTCCTTCTGTATCAGTTTTTCTTTATCTTGCTGTAGATGGCCCTTCCCATCGGAACGAGGATCATGATCAGGAAGATCACGAGGAACACGTCCGTGATCGGGCGGGCAAGGAAGACCGTGAGGTCTCCGTTCGATGTCAGGAATGCCCTTCTGAGGTTCGTCTCAAGCGTGCTTGAGAGAACGAATGCCAGGAGAAGCGGGGAGACAGGCAGGCTGCACTTGTTGAAGATGTAGCCGAGGAAGCCTCCGATGATCATGATCACGACTCCGAACATCGAGTTGCTTGTCGAATAGGATCCGATGAAGCAGATCACGAGGATCGACGGGATCATCACTCCGATAGGAACACGGACGATCTTCTGCAGCCATGGGATGCATCCCAGCGATATGGCAAGCGATAGGATGTTCGAAATGAAGAGCGATGCGATCAGTCCCCATGCGAAATCAGGATTCGTCGTGAAGAGCATCGGGCCCGGATTGAGTCCCCACATCATGAGGCCGCCGAGGAGAACGGCTGTCGTGCCGCTTCCCGGGATGCCGAGGGCAAGGAGCGGTCCGAATGCACCGGCCGCAGCCGCGTTGTTCGCGGATTCCGAAGCTGCCAGACCCTCGATGGCACCCTGTCCAAGCGGTACGAGCGTCTTTCCATCGGATATCTTCTTCTCCACTGCATAGCAGAGGAAGGAGGCAGCGGTTGCGCCAGCACCGGGAAGGAAGCCGATGAACGTTCCGATGAGGCCTGCTGTGATGGACGGGCGTGTCGCCCTCTTGTACTCATCCTTCGTGAGAAGCGTGTCGCGGAACTTTATCTTCACATCGACATAGCTGATCTTCTCCTTCTTCCTGTCCTGGATGACGAGATCGAAAAGCTGCGTCATGCCGATGAAGCCGATCACGAGCGGTACGAAGTTGATGCCGCCAAGAAGCCAGATCGAGCCGAAGTTGTACCTGATCTGCCCTGATACGATATCGATGCCGAGCGTGCTGATCATCATTCCAAGGCATGTGGCGATGATTCCCGCAATCGGGTTCTCACCCACAAGCCAGCTGATGCTGGTCATGGCGACGAGCATGAGCACGGTCATCTCCGACGGTCCGAAGTTGAGGCCGAATGAGGCAAGCGCCGGTCCGAGGAAGACGAGGATGACCATCCCGATGAAGCCGCCGATGAACGATGAGTAGTTGGAGATGAAGAGAGCCTTGCCAGGCTGTCCCTTCTTCGTCATCGAGAAGCCGTCGAGCGCTGTCATGATGGCAGGAGCATCACCCGGGATATTTATGAGGATCGCGGAGAATGCGCCGCCGAACATGTTGGCATAGTAGATGGCGCCAAGCATGATGATGGCCGTCGTAGGATCGAAGTGGAATGTCAGAGGCAGCAGAAGCGCGCATCCTGCGAGCGATCCGATGCCGGGCATCGCACCTACGATAAGCCCGAGTATGCCGCCGAAGAGAGCGGCACCGAGATTCTGCAGGGAGAAAGCGACTGCAAAACCATGTCCCAGAAGCGAAAATGTCTCAAGCATTGCAATACCCCCTTAGATAAGTCCCAGAAGCCCGGTCGGGAACGGTACCTGGAGCCAGAGCGAGAAGATGCCGTACATGATGGCACCATAGAACAGTGTGATCAGGATTACCTTCTTCCAAGGGTATTTCTCAACACACTTGAGCCAGACGATGTAGTAGGCAAGAAGCGCAAGAAGCAGGCCTACGATGAAGTTGAGGATGAGTATGAAGGCAACGCTGCCGACGACGAAGAGCGCATCCTTATCGAACTTGACCTCATACCTGCCGAAGCTCCTGATGCATTCTATTACGCTGAAGAAGACAAGAACGCATCCGATGATCGCAGGGAAGAAACCTGCACCTGGCCCTTCTTCCGCAGACCAGAAACCGTATGTACCGAAGCCGAGAACGACCCAGATGACACCAAGGATTGCTGTGGCAATGAAGATGATGCATCGCCAATTCAGTTTCCGCAACATGATTGGATCCTCCTTTTACTTTCACAAGCTAGCATTTTCCATGCCAATTTTGCCATATTGGATTTTCAATGCAGTTAAATTGCATAAACAGAGGAAGTTGCAGATAGAATATTGGATTCTGGATAAATTTAATGAAGATATAACATGAAACAGAAATGTTTCAACATCTTAACATTATCGTTTCATACCGTTCTCTTTCATCCGCCTCCAGAGAGTCGTGCGGCTGATTCCGAGCTCACGTGCAAGCGCGTTCTTCTTGATGATCCCTGCAGAAGCAAGCTCCTCAAGCGACGGCTGCTCCTCCGCACCCTGCTCCACCGAGAGTATGGAGCGGATATCATCGGCTGTTATCTCCGGGCCATCGAAGAGCACGATGCCCTTCTCGCAGATATTCCGCAGCTCCCTTATGTTGCCGGGCCATGAATACGCCATCAGGAGAGACTGCGCCTCCCTGGAAAGCGACGGTGCCTTCCTGCCGGATTTCGAGGCATAGCGCTCCAGGAACATGCGGGCCAGGACGAGTATGTCATCACCGCGTTCCCTCAGGGGCGCAAGGCTGAGATCGAGGACGCTGAGGCGGTAGTAGAGATCGGAGCGGAAGAGCCCCTCCCTGACCTTCGCCCTGATATCGACATTGGTCGCCGCGATTATGCGGACATCGACATGCCTGACACGCGTATCGCCTATGCGCCGGATCTCCTTCTCCTGGAGGACCCTCAGGAGCTTCGCCTGGACATCCAGCGGTATCTCCCCTATCTCATCAAGGAAGATCGTACCCTTATGGGCAATCTCGAACAGGCCGGCCTTGCCTCCGCGGAGAGCGCCTGAGAACGCACCCTCGACATAGCCGAAGAGCTCCGACTCAAGAAGCCCACCGGGAAGGGTTGCGCAGTTGACTGCCACGAACGGCTCCCATGAGCGGGGAGAGGAGGCATGTATGCTGTGGGCGAAGAGCTCCTTGCCAGTACCTGTCTCGCCGGTGATGAGCACCGATGATTCAACGGAGGAGAACTTCCGGGCCTTCGCCTTCATGTCCAGGAGCTTCTGGCTCTGGCCAAGGATATCGGAGAATGAGTACCGGGCAACGAATCCCCGGTCCTTCAGCTCGCCGCGTATCTTCGAATCGGATTCCCGCAGGCTCTCGCTGTTCTGGATGACTATGTTTACTCCGGCAGGGCTGCCGGACTGGAAGACAGGGATGTAGCGGACGATGCATGGAAGGTTGTTTATCATCCTGACCTTCTCGAAGGCCGTGCCTGACGAGAGGGCCTCCTTCCACTCGGGGATGTTCTCCATATCCTCCCCGATGAGCCTCCGGGCCATCCTGTTCTCCTCGATTATATTCCCGTCGGCATCGACAGAGATCTCGCCATCTGCGTTATCATCAAGGAGCCGGCGTATCAGGAGGCTCTTGGAGCGCTCGTATTCCATTGTCTTCGCCGCTGCAGCGGCATCGGTCACGGAACGCTCGATCGCCTCCTTGCCGACATCGACCGGAACGTAATGCAGCCCTTTCATGTCGCAGATGGTGGCACCTGTGCGTCCGCATACGAATGCATCGATCCCGGAGGATACGGAATCCATTATGGCCCTTTCGGTATCTATCTCATCGGAGATCTTGCGCACTGCGACATCGACACCGGTGAGATCGGAGAGCATGGCAGCATCGCATCTGAGCGTTTCAGCATAGACGATAGCTATGCGCCTGGGGCTGTATCTGTCCCGGCAGGCTATTATCGCATGCAGCACATCATAGCCGGTGAGCTCTATCTCTATCAGATGCTTGCTCGGCCACTTGCGGGCGACCATTGCTGCCGTGATTCCCCTTGCGATCACGATGTCCTTATCCGCAACAGCATCCTCCAGAGCCTCCCTTATCCCTATGATATGCCGGACTTCGAAGGATATACCGCTCTCACCGAGCTGCCTTATGCATTTCTCATAAGGTTCCCTCAGCTCGCTGTATGGTATGCAGACAAGGGCCTTGATCATCTATGCATCCGCCTTCCTGCGCGCCCGCCCTCCGGAAGAGGCGGCCCTGCGCCTGCGTACGGTCTTCCTCTCAGGGGCGGCTGCGGCGATCTCGGCCGCACGCTCCGGGGTGATCGCATCGGGATTCCTCTTCTCCTCGCCGGAGAGGGCGCAGTTCCTGTCGCCCCATCTGAGATAGGCACCATAGCGGCCATCAATGAGCTGAAGGCTCTTGCCTTCGAATTCGCCATAGTCCCTGAGGATCCTCTTCTCAGATGCCCCCTTCCCGCTGCCGTCTGCGATGATCGCCGCGATATCCGGGGAGAGGGGATCTGCGACACGGATATTCCTTCCGCAGTACTTCGCATAGAAGCCATACGGGCCCGAGGCAAGAACGACCTCATTGCCATCATCATCCTTCCCGATGACCTTGGGAAGCTCGAACAGCAGGGCGGCAAGGCGAGGCGAGAGGGAGGAGGCTTTCATGCGCGGCAGCCGCACCGTCTTCCCGTCCCCTTCACGCAGGAGGTATTCGCCATAGCGTCCATTCATGACATAGATATCATCGCAGAGCGCCACCCGCTCCGAGGCTGCAGGGAAGAGTATCGTCGCAGCATCCAGATCGGTGAATGTGCCGGGGAAGTACTTCGCCTGGTCTATCGAGGCCATCCTGTCCTTCCCTGCCTCTGCATCGAAGAAATCAGAAGCAAGGTAAGGGCCGAACTTCCCGGTCTTTATCGAATAGCCGACCTTCGCACCTTCATGATCGAACGCATACTGGAGTCCCGGGATCTGGAGATTCTTCACATCCGAGCGCCTGACCGTCATCTTGACGCTCTCGATGTCCTTCTCTAGCCCGGGGAATTCATCATGTCCTTTCCAGAAGCCATCGAGGAAGTCCTTCTTGCTCTCCTTCCCCTCCGCGATCTTGTCCAGCCCCTCTTCCATCGTGGAGGTGAAGCCGTATCCGATATAGCGGGGGAAGGTGCTCTCGAGGAATGAATCGACGAAGAATCCGGTGAATGTAGGCACCAGCTGCTGGCCCTGCCTTACGACATACTTCCTATCCAGCAGCGTCGATATGATCGCAGCATATGTCGAAGGCCGTCCTATTCCCTCGCTCTCGAGCTTCTGCACCAGGCTGGCCTCATTGTATCTGGCCGGCGGCTCGGTGGTGTGGGGCCTGGCTTCCGCTTCCATGACGGGAATGCGTGCACCTCCTTCAAGGGACGGAAGGATGCCCTCCTCGGCCTCATCCTCCGAATCATCGGTGGAAACGCTGTAGAGCTTCAGGAATCCGGGGAACTTTATCGTTGTGCCGGACGAGGAGAAAGAATAGTCATCTATGGTGAGGATCGCCGTGGTGGAGCTCTTCTCCGCCTCCTTCATCTGCGTTGCAAGCGTCCTCTTCCAGATGAGCGTATAGAGCTTCAGCTGATCTCCCGAGAGACCCGTCTCCTCCGGCCTCCTGAAATGGTTGCCGGCAGGCCTTATCGCCTCATGGGCTTCCTGCGCGCTCTCCTGTGTCGCCTTGTAGTTGCGCGGCTTCGAGGAAAGGTATTCATGGCCGAACATAGCCTCGACCTGCGCACGGGCCGCGCCTATGCACTCAGCGGAAAGCGTCGGGGAGTCTGTACGCATGTATGTTATGAAGCCGTTCTCATAGAGCTGCTGTGCTATCGACATGATATCCCTGACGCTCTTGCGGAGCTTGCGGGATGCATCCTGCTGCAGCGTTGATGTCGTGAACGGGCGTGCAGGCAGCTGTATCTTCTCCTGATTGGTGACGCTGAATACCGTTGCCTCCCTGCCTTCTATCTCCCTGGCTATCTCCTCCGCCCTCTCAGCCGAGAGCGGCACATGGCCTTCCCTGAGAGCTCCTGTCTCCCTGTCATAGCTCCTTGATGATGCGACATCATCATCGCCTATCCTCACCAGGACCGCCGGGAACGAGGCATCCCCAGCCTTCATCGCGGCTTCGACTGAATAATATGAAGAGGATGCGAACTCGCGCCTGAGCTTCTCGCGCTCGACGATGAGCTTAAGCCCCGGGGACTGCACACGGCCGGCGGAATACCGTCCGCCGAGCTTGCGGGAGATTATCGGGGAGATGCCATATCCCTGCAGCCTGTCCACTGCCCTCCTCGCCTCCTGCGCATGGACCAGGTTCATATCAAGCTCCCTGCATGATGAGAATGCGCCGAGTATAGCGCTCTTCGTGATCTCATGGAACACCATGCGGTATACAGGGCATTTAGGCTTCAGCTGGTTCAGCAGATGCCATGAAATGGACTCACCCTCGCGGTCCTCATCGGTTGCGAGCATCAGCTGCTCTGCATCGCGGAGCAGGGCCTTCATCTTCTGCAGGATATCCCTCTTGCTGTCATCTATCTCATACTCGAGGGAATACCCGTCTGCGACATCCACCCCATAGACGCCGGTACTGGGCTCCGGCGCAAGATCCACTATATGACCCATTGAAGCAATGACGGTGCATGACTGAGGGAGGAACCTCGAAATAGTCCTTGCCTTCGTCGGAGACTCGACTATTATGAGGGTCTTCTTATTCGGATCAGCTATCAAATGGGACCTCCTACTGAATTCTAGTCAATATGAAGGCATCCCCCTCCCCAGGATTCGGATTATTGAAAAGCATGCTGCTGACGATCCCGCTCCCTTCTGTCTGGAAGGACATCTTCATAGCGCCATCCTCCTCATACAGCCTGTACGTCGTGACGGTTTCGACTGTGATGCCGAGTGCGCTTGTCTGAATGTAAGCGGAACTTGAATCATAGTCAATCACAAGCTTGTCCACTCTCCAGCGGGAAGGCTTGAAAACGGATGTGTTGAAGCGTTCGGCATTCAGGCGGTATGAAATGGCGGCAGGACTGTCCGACTTATAATCAACCCATTCGCCGGAAGAGGGATCGGAGAAGTCATATATCGGAGAGATACGCACCTCAGCCCCGTCATCCATGATCATGTAGAGAGCATGGTACTGGCCTACTGCGGGATCCGTCTCCGTCTCGACACGGAGGGTGAAGGACCTCATGCGTCCCCTGTTGTCCTCATTTGTCCTGTTAACCCACTGGTATACCCCATCCCATGATCCTGTCGCCGTATCGAGGAATGCGGCATCCAGCGTTTCGTTATCGGCTGTGCGCGCCGCTATCGAGAATGAGTAATCCGTATCAGAGAGGAGATGAGACACGGTATAGGAAGTTGCATCGCCCTCAAGCCGCACTATGAATGCATCCTCATTATATATGTCGTAGTAGACAGCCCCGGGCACCTCGCTCCATGAGAAATCCACGGAAGACGGATGGGGCGTGCACACGGCATCCAGCCCTGCAGCTGCCAGAAAAGACGGGATCATCAGAAGAAAACAAGCAATAACGATCTTTTTTGTCATTTATCTCCCTCGTATACCGAGTATTTAGCATGAGGAGTGGAAGTTGTCTACATCCTTGTGGATGCTTTATCCTATATACCATGAAAAGACTCATACTGCCTCTGGCTGTGATCCTTTCCCTCGCTTCATGCACCGTGACGGAGGATCTCTCGCTCAGCGGAAACGGCGGCACAAGCTATGCCGATATACATGTGGAGGACTTCTTCATCGATGTCCTCAATGATTTCTCCACATTCATCCCGGAGAGCAGCGAGACGATAATGGACAGCGCTGTCAGGACCTTCTCCGAGCAGCTTGATGCGATTGAGTCCGTCACATCCGTCAGCTGGGAGAAGACAGGCAGCAATGACTATACGCTCAGCTTCTCATACTCCGATCTTGCCCAGCTCCTGCAGGGAATGGGTGCGGAGGAGCAGACGCTCCTCAGGCAGGAAGGGAACAGCCTCTCGTTCCATCTCGATATCGGAAGCTATCAGGAGCTGAAGAGGATGGTTCCGTTCCTCGCCGATCCGAACTTCGAGGTCTACGGTCCTGAATACAACCAGGGAATGAGCGAAGCCGATTATCTTGACATGATCTACTTCCTCCTGGGAGAGGATGGCCCTGATGCGATATCGAACGGGCTCGTGACGCTCAGCATCGCGGTTCCCGGAACGATAACGGAAACAGTGAACTGCACTGCTGCAGACGGCAGCACAGCCTTGTTCAGCTTCCCGATAATAGACTTCCTGCTTCTCAATGAGCCGATATCATTCAGCGTGAGCTGGGAATAGCAAAGCCAGCACTGATGCACGGAGAGACAATGCAGCTTCATGCAGATCCTGGATGGCTGCATGCCATTCATCATGGTCAGCCGCGCCTGACGCATGGATTCATCCTCACAAGAGGACATCTTTCGTGCATAGATACATCGCATAGCATCCTGCCGAAGGAGGATCAGGGCTATACTGGCGGTAGGGAAACGGCATCTTGCATGCGCTCTCCGGCATGCTGCCGATGATAAGAAAGAACCACCGGTCAGCTTCTGCTTTCCGATGGTTCCCATCAAGATCACCCTCTCGCATCCTTTTCCTGAGGGCAGCCGTCAGGATGCGCGTCCGGGGAGAGGCATATTGGAATGAGGCCTCATCTCCTTCACCTATCCGGATGTGGAACCGGATTGCGGGGTTTCCTATCGAAGACCTATGCCTTACCTTGAGTAGTACTCGACAACGAGCTGGTCGTTGACCTGTACCGGGATCTCGTTCCTCTCAGGAAGCCTTGTGAGCTTTCCGGAGAACTCATCCGTGTTCCTCTCGAAATAAGGAAGATTGAATGCGGGATGTCCGAGGAAGCACTCCTTGAAGTGCTCGTTGTTCCTGGACTTCTCCTTGAGCGTTACGACATCTCCTACGTTGAGCTGGTATGAAGGGATATCCACCTTCTTGCCATTGACGAGGATGTGCCCGTGCGATACGAGCTGGCGTGCAAGCCTGATCGAGTTGCCGAATCCGATGCGGTAGACTGCGTTGTCAAGCCTTCTCTCGAGGGAGATGACGAGCGCGTCGCCTGTGTTCATGCTGGATTTGAGAGCCTTCTCGAAATACCTGTGGAGCTGCTTCTCAAGAACGCCGTAATATGCCTTGAGCTTCTGCTTCTCAGTCAGCTGCCTGCTGTAATCGGTAGGCTTCTTCCTCCTTGCGAAGGCTGCTGAGCCTGCCCTGTCCATTGCCTTGGGATGTCCACATACATTCACTCCAAGTCTTCTGCACTGCTTGAATCTAGGACCTCTGTACCTTGCCATAGATTTTACCCTCCAGTAAACAAGTGTCAGTTTTCATGCTGTGTCAGCACAGCAATAACCAATCTATGACAACAGGAGGGTGGATGTCAATCATCGCCAGCCGATTTTCAGCGGATGCAAGCAGTTATCAGCTCAGACATTGAAGCGGAAGAATATGATGTCCCCGTCCTGGACGGCATAATCCTTGCCTTCCAGGCGGAGCTTCCCGGCCTCCCTTACATGAGCCTCGCTCCCGTATTCGATGAGATCATCCACACCATACACCTCAGCCTTGATGAATCCCTTCTCGAAATCGGTATGTATTATGCCTGCGCACTGCGGAGCCTTCGAGCCTTCGCGGAATGTCCATGCCCTGTCCTCGTCAGAGCCTGCCGTGAAGAATGTCCTGAGCCCGAGGGCGGAATAGGCCGCGCGGATGAGGGGGTTGAGACCGCTCTCCGTGAGTCCTGAGGCCTCAAGGAACTCCTGCCTCTCCTCCGCGGACTCAAGCGCAGCGATCTCCGCCTCGATCTTGCCGCATATGACCACTACAGGGGCATTCTCCCCTTCTGCGATCGAGCGTACGGTACGCACATGCTCATTCTCCTCGGAGATCCCGTCCTCATCGACATTGCAGACATAGATGACAGGCTTGAGGGTGATCAGATGGAGATCATAGACAAGAGCCATCTCGTCATCATCCAGGCCAAGCGTACGGGCCGGAATCCCTTCCCCGAGGCACCTGATCAGCTTCTCATAGATCGGCAGGACCTTCTCATTCTCCTTCTGCTGCTCCTTCGAGAGCCTCGAGAGCTTGGACATCTTATCATAGCGCTTCTGCACGGTCTCGAGATCGGCAAGCGCGAGCTCTATGTTTATCGTCTCGATATCGGAGCGGGGATCGATGCGGCTGGAGACATGTATGATGTCAGGATTCTCGAAGCATCTGACAACATGGGCGATGACTCCAACCTCCCTGATGGATGCAAGGAACCTGTTTCCCAGCCCCTCTCCCTGGGAGGCCCCCTTCACAAGCCCTGCTATATCCACGAACTCCACGGTTGCCGGCGTGACCTTCTTCGCTGGGATGAGGCGTGCGATCTCATCGAGCCTGCTGTCCGGGACAGCGACGATCCCTATATTCGGATCTATCGTGCAGAAAGGATAGTTGGCAGCCTCAGCCGGAGCTGACGTCACCGCCGAGAATATCGTTGATTTCCCTACATTGGGGAGACCTACTATACCGCAGTTAAGTGCCATAAGAACCTCTTTTACCGGCTATCCATGATGTCGCATTATCCAGTGCCGGTCAACCGAGTCAGAGCCTTATCGTCCTGTCTATCCCCAGAAGCGGCAGGTCCTCCTCATCATGGGTGATGAGCACCAGCGAGCGATGCGATGCATATCCGGAGATGATGGAGGCGACATGCTCCCTCATCCCGGGATCAAGCCCCCTGAATGGTTCATCGAGGAAGAGGAAATCGCAATCAAGGAGGAGAATGCGGGCTATCGCAAGGCGGCGCTTCATCCCGCCAGAGAGATCATGCACCACCTTCCGCTCCTCGCCCCCGAGCCCGAGCGAGGAAAGCACGGACTCAATGCCGCGGCGGTCATCGGACACTGCCCTTAGGTTCGAGAGGACGGATATGGATTCAATGAGCCTGTCCTCCTGGAAGAGCACCAGCGGAAGCCGCGGCGGAGACTCAAGGCGCCCTTCCCAGTCCCTGTCCAGCCCCGCGGCGATGCGCATCAGCGTGGTCTTGCCGCATCCGGACGGTCCGAGGATGGCTGTGCGCGAATGCTCGGGGAAGCTGAAGGAGCAACCCGAGAATATGATGCGGTCCCCGAATGCCTTCCTGCCTATCAGCGCTTTCATGAGACGGCCGCCTTTGCCGCAAGGCGCGAGAGCAGGAGGAAGAGATGCTCGAATGCGAATGCCAGGGCTATCACGGCTGCAGTCCAGGCGAAGAGCTCAGGAGTGTCAAGATAGATCTTCGCCTCATAGAGACGTTCCCCTATGGAGCCATCAGGCAGCCCTATGACCTCCGCTGCTATCCCGCTCTTCCAGGCAAGCCCCAGCGACGTACGTATGGCGCTGTCCATGAATGGCTGGACAGAGGGGATATATACATATCTTATCTTCCTTATCGCCTTCATCCTGTAGGCTGCGGCGGCTTCAAGGAGGTCACGGTCTGTCTTCCCCAGCCCCTCCAGGAGATTCGTATAGATTATCGGGAAGACCATGAGGAAGGAGATGACGACCGACAGGCTGCTGCTCCGGACCCATACAAGCACGAGTATCACGATCGAGGCAACCGGAGTTGCCCTGATGATCTGGACAAGGGGCTCCATGAGCAGCGAGAAGATGGGCAACCGGTATGACAGGGCGGCCGTGCAGCAGGCAGCTGCCGCCGAGACAAGGAAGCCCGCGAGTATCCTCGAGAGCGTGAAGAGTACAGAGGACCAGAAGGATGCTTCAGGGAGCGCCTCCATGAGGCTCCGGCACACGGACAGCGGGGATGGCAGGAAAAGCTCCTCCCCTATCGCAGCCGCAGCCACTGCCCAGACCGCGATCCAGAAGATGACGGCGCCGGCCCTGGCAGCCTTATTCCCCTGTATAGTAGAAAGCCTCATCGGGCAGCTTCCCTCCGACGCTTGCCGGATTCTGGCTATAGAGAATCGAAAGATAGGCAGAGAGCGCCTCCTCCATCGCGCTTCCCGTGATCAGCACCACCCTGCAGTATGGGATGGCCCTCAGGGCAGCCGCCTCCGGGACTATGCCGAATTCCCCCGTAAGAGCCGCAGCTCCCCCAAGGTCCGAATAGACATAATCAACTGAATCGCGGTAGCTTGACAGGAACGCCTCAAGCGCCTCCGGCTCTGACTCGATGAATCCTTCTGTGGCGACTGTCACACCGGTGATCAGCACCGAGCCCGCGGCATCCACCCAGAGCTCATTGAGATCAAGGGCAATGCGTATCCCTTTCTGCTGCATCATCGCAGTCGAGGCGAAAGGCTGCGGAAGCATCGCGACACCCTCTGGATCGGACTTGAGGGCCGCAACGCACTCGCTGTGCTCGCTCTTCCATTCGATCATGACATCCCTGCCGGGTTCCAGCCCGCCCGAGCGGAGCACATGCTGCAGGGCATACTCAGGAGTCGCCCCTTTCCCCGCCGAATAGATGGTCCTGCCCCTCAGATCCTCCAGCGAGTGAACGCTCTCCCCGTTCTCGACGATGTAGAGCACGCCGAGGGTGTTTATGGCTATCACCCGGATCCCTCCATCCGTGCGGTTGTAGAGCACTGAGGCAAGATTCGCGGGTATCGCAGCTATATCCGCATCAGAGCGGACAAGCAGCGGTACGATGGCATCTGCCGCGCCTTCTATCCGGAAGGTATATGAATTGCCATCTGCAGCATTCCCATCCCTGCTCTCATCCATCAGACGGACCATGCCGATGGCAGTCGGACCGCGGAGAGCCGCGACGGAGATATCCGCCGCCCCCAGCGCTGCTGCGGCAGCAAGCAGCATGACCATGGCAGATAATGCCTTCCTCATATCCATGCCTCCTTCCTAGATCCCTATCCCGTATTCCTGTATCTTGCTTATCAGCGTGCGCCGCGATATCCCGAGTTCCTCTGCAGCCCTTGTGCGGTTGCCTTCCCATCTGTGGAGGGCCCTGATGATCGCATTCCTCTCGGCATCGCGGAGCGTAAGGCTCTCAGGCATCGCCCCGTTCTCCTCCTGGATCCCAAGGGAGAGCGTATTCCGCAGATCGAGATCGGTGACATCGATTATATCGGAATCGGAGAATATCATCGCACGCTCTATGATGTTCTCAAGCTCCCTGACATTCCCGCAGAAGCTATGGCTGGAGAGCGCATCAAGCGCCTCTGGCGTGAACCCCGAGATCCTGAGCCCCATGGTGCGGTTGTACTTCGAGATGATGTGTGCGGCAAGCTGGGGGATATCGCCACGCCTCTCGCGAAGCGGCGGTATGGCAATCCTGACGACATTGAGGCGGTAGAAGAGATCCTCACGGAAGCTGCCTTCCCTGACCATCTTCTCAAGCTCCTTGTTCGTTGCCGCTATGATGCGGGCGTTTATCGGCATCGAGGAGGTGCCTCCCAGCCTGGTTATCTTCCTCTCCTGCAGCACGCGGAGGAGCTTCACCTGCAGCGAAAGCGGCATATCGCCGATCTCATCAAGGAAGAGCGTGCCGCCGGATGCAAGCTCGAAAAGCCCGGTCTTCCTCTGCACTGCACCGGTGAAAGCCCCTTTCTCGTAGCCGAAGAGCTCGGATTCCAGCAGGTTCTCCGGAACGCCTCCGATGTTTATCGCGGCAAAAGGACCTGACGAGACGGAGGAGAGGCGGTGTATCTCACGTGCAGCCACTTCCTTGCCGGTTCCGGACTCGCCTGTGATCAGCACGTTGGCCTGGGATGGCGCGATCCTGGCAATGACCTTCCTTATGGCAGCCATCTCCGGGCTGCTTCCGATGAATGCATCCCCGCCATCCTTCTCCTGCTCCACCGCATTCCTGAGATTCTGGGCCTCGACGAGGCTCTTTATCCTTATGACGACTTCCTCGGGATCGAACGGCTTCACGAGGTAATCCTGGGCTCCCTGCTTCAGGGCAGTGACCGCATCCGATATATCGCCATGGGCGCTGATCATTATCACGGGCATGCGGAAGCCTTCATCGCGCAGCCATCCCAGGAGCTCAAGGCCGTCCATGCCAGGCATCCTGAGATCAAGGAGAAGCGCATCATACGCGGTCTCCCGCATGCAGCGCTGCGCGGACAGCCCGTTCTCTGCGGTATCCGCCTCTATCCCCTCCATGCCGAGGAAGCGCTTCATCAGATTCCTGATGTTCTCCTCATCATCGCAGACAAGGACCCTCATAGCACCCTCCTTTCCGGGATCGCGGCCTCAGCAACCGTCCCGCCGCCTTCCCTCGGATAGAGCCTCAGCGATCCTCCGGCCGCACGCAGGAATCTCTGCGACAGGGCAAGCCCTATTCCGGAACCATGTATCTTCGTTGTGAAGAAAGGATCGAAGAGCCTCTTCATATCGCTTTCATTTATACCGCATCCGCGGTCGCGGACAAAGACGCGGAAGAAGCCGTCATCGCATCTCCTCACCTCGATCTCGGCATCGATCTGCAGCCCCTCGCATGCCTCGATGGCATTCTTCATGAGATTCTCGAGGACCGATCTCAGCTTGTCCTTGTCGAATTCGATCGGCGCCTCATCAGGGAATGGGCCTGACGCCCGAACCCGCCCATTGAAGAGCGGAAGGAGATCGCGCACCTCCTCGGAGAGATCGAGAGGCACGGCATGGCCTACGGGGTTGCGCAGGAAATCGGAGACCTTGTCCGTGAGCTGCCGGAGGCGCCCTGCCTCATGATCTATGACCATGACATCCGGCAGGACCTCAGGACGGACCTCCCTCTTGAGGATGGCGACCTGTATCGCTATCGCGGAAAGGGGATTCTTTATCTCATGGGTAAGGGTCCTCGCCGCCTCGCCAAGCCTTACGAGGCTCTCCTGCTGGCGCAGGGCATCCCGGAACTTCCTGTTCTGGCTGAGTATGTGCAGGATGATGAAATAGAGGATGATGATGACGGAGATGGAGCAGAGCGAGACGATTCGTGTCAGGGCTATCCTGTCCATGAAGGAGGAGGCATCGAACGAGAGGTAGATTATATCGGGGAACTCTATCGCCCCGCCGCCATCGCGCCTGAATATGTTCTCAGGATCCAGGGAGATCGACTGCGCATAGCGCATGCATTCGATCACATCGGTATCCCGGTTGAATGATATGAGGGTATCGGAAAGCTCCGAGGAATCGGTGAATCCCGAGAATGGAAGCACCCTGTATGCATCTCCCCATATGAATATGGGCATTCCATTCGGGGTGTAGTATCCGAAGCCGAGCACATTCCTCTCCTTCATGGTATCAGGAAGAGGCTCATCACCGTACCTGAGTGCGGCAATCACCTCGCTGAACGCCCTCTCGACCGCATTCTCCAGCCTCAGGCTCTCCGACGAGATGAGGATGGAAGCCATCGTGATGAGGAGCACAAGGAATATCAGAAGGGTGAATGTCACTACCGCCGTAGTGATCGCAGCCTCCTTCCTCTCCGGAGTCCAGTCCCTTATCCTCGGTATTCTCCATCCCATGCTGCGATTATATACAATACCGCCAGATTAGTCTTGCGGCATGCTGAATGACACATATTCTACATATTGCCGGAATGCCTTTTCCGCAATGCCATATTATCTTAATGGAAAAGGAAGACAGCAATCATGTCCGAAAAGGAAAAGGAAAGCAGCCTGCTTGAGGCGAATGACGGCAAGCGCAGAAGGAAATCCCCTGAACCGGGACTTCATACGGATAACGGCGGGAATGGCAGCTCGAGGAGGAAATTCACCTTCTCGATATGGTATTTCATAATCGTGTTCCTGCTGATCATCATGATCAACAACCTCTTCTTCTCCTCGGAGCTGGACCAGGCGATAAGCATCGACTACAGCCAGTTCAAGGAGTATGTCAGCGACGGTACGATAGTGCAGGTCGCATTCAATGGCGATGAGTACATCGGCTACAGCCTGACGAAGAGCGAGGCTGTCTCGACCCTGCGTGAGATCGCGAGGACCCACAGGATCCCCTCCTCTATAGACACAGCGGGCATCGCAGCCTACCAGACATACATGATAGATGATCCGGGCTTCGTGGAGCTCCTTGATGCGAAAGGCGTTGAGTACTATGCGACGGAACCGGCAAAGCCCTCCATGCTGAGCTATCTCCTGTCGATGATCTTCCCGATTGCGGTATTCTTCATCTTCTACGCGTGGATGTCGAAAAGGATCTCAGGCGGCGCGGCCGGTGTCATGTCATTCAGCCAGAACAAGAGCCAGCTCGTCGCAGAGAACGATACGGGCATCAAGTTCTCGGATGTCGCGGGCGAGGACGAGGCGAAGGCAGAGCTCGTCGAAGTCGTGGATTTCCTGAGGAACCCGCAGCGCTATACCGACATGGGCGCGAAGATACCGAAGGGCGTCCTTCTCGTAGGGCCTCCGGGAACCGGGAAGACGCTTCTGGCGAAAGCCGTGGCAGGAGAGGCCGGGGTGCCGTTCTTCCGCATGAGCGGAGCGGATTTCGTGGAGATGTTCGTCGGAGTCGGAGCGGCAAGGGTCCGCGACCTCTTCAAGCAGGCGAAGGAGAAGAGTCCGTGCATAATATTCATAGACGAGATCGATGCCATAGGCCGCAAGCGTTCCGCAGCCACGATAGGAGGCAATGATGAGCGCGAGCAGACGCTCAACCAGCTTCTGGTCGAGATGGATGGATTCGACTCCCGCACCGGCGTCATAATCCTTGCTGCCACGAACCGCCCTGAAGTGCTCGATGATGCGCTGCTCAGGCCCGGACGCTTCGACAGGCAGGTGCTGGTCGACAAGCCGGATCTCGCAGGGCGCGAAGCCATACTCGGCATCCATACAAGAGGAATGAAGCTGGCACCGGATGTCGACCTGAGGAAGATCGCGCAGGCATCAGCAGGGCTTGCCGGTGCGGATCTGGCCAACATCGCGAATGAAGCTGCGCTCCAGGCCGTGAGACGCGGGCATGAGAGCGTGGAGCAGGTGGATTTCGAGGAAGCGATCGAGAAGTCGATAGCAGGCCTCGAGCGCAAGAGCCGGGTGCTTGACCCGAAGGAAAGGGAGAGGGTCGCATACCATGAGACAGGTCATGCGCTCACAGCATACCTCACGCCAGGCTCCTCGCCTGTATCGAAGATATCGATAGTGCCCCGCGGATATGGCGCGCTCGGCTATACGCTGCAGTATCCCACCGAGGACAGGTTCATCCTCTCCGAATCAGAGCTTCTGGGCTCGGTTGATGTCATGCTCGGAGGAAGGGCGGCAGAGGAGACCATCTATGGGGATATCTCGACAGGTGCGAGCAATGATATCTCGCGCGCTTCCGATACCATAAGGCAGATGATCACCGATTACGGCATGTCGGATAAGTTCCGCAACCTTACCCTGCCCAAGAGATCATCGGGCATAGACGGTGTCTCCGGGGCAAGGGAATACTCGGAAGCGACGCAGCAGTACATCGACGAGGAGGCCGAGAGGATGATGGCAGCACGCTACAGCATAGTCCTCGGGAACCTGAGGAAGAACAAGGCAGCCCTTGAGGCGATCGCGAAGGCGCTTCTGGAGAAGGAGGTGCTTGAGGAGGATGAGTTCGCGGCACTTGCAAAACAGTATGCAGTCCAATAAGCTACAGCTATGATTCCAGCAGCTATCGAGGACATGGAACTAAGGGAGCATATAGCCTCTCTTCCTGCAGACGGGAGAGAGGTTTTTCTGATTGCCGATGATACCGTCAGGATATCCTCAGTATCGGCGACGGCGATGGTGAACCAGATGCGCGCGAACCACCGCACAGGACTGATGGAGACATACATCCTCGGCCAGGCATATATAGCAGGTGCGCTTCTCACATCAACGGTAAAGGGCAATGACAGGATAAGGATGGATATAGAATGCGGAGGTCCCGTGAAGGGCCTTTCCGTGGAAGCCTGGGCCTCGGGTGCGGTCAGAGGCTACCTCTACCGCAATCCAATACCGCTCGACAGCCCCCTGGAATCGCTGGACACATCCCCGATGTTCGGACCTGGATTCCTCACGGTGACAAGGATACTCGAAGGCAGCCGCATACCGTTCTCCGGGCAGGTCATGCTCGGCCATGGCAGCATAGCCAAGGATCTTGCGCTCTATTTCCAGGAATCCGAGCAGACCCCTTCCCTCTTCTACCTGTCGATAAGCTTCGATAAGGCAGGCAGGGTATGGGGAGCCGGCGGGATCTTCATACAGGCAATGCCTGGAGCGGATGAAGGCACGCTCTCATCGCTCCAGGAGGAGGCCGGTAAGCTGAAAGGCATGGGAAAGGCGCTTTCCTGCGGCATGACTGCAAGGGAGTACGCGGAGCAAGCATTCTCAGCCTATTCACCGTGCCATGCCGGACATACGCCGGTAGGCTTCTCATGCCCATGCTCGAGGGAGGGATTCAGGGAATACCTGGGCTCGCTGCCGGAAGCGGAGAGGAAGGGAATCGAGGAAGGGAGCTTCCCGCTCGTGCTGGAGTGCTTCAACTGCGGTTCGGAATACGGTTTTGGGAAGGAAGAGATAGAGAGCATATTCAGGGAGGAGCGATGATATTCTTCGCAGCATGCGCAGCTAATCAGGGTGACCTCGTGGCCAGCGAGGCCCGGGCTGCAGGATCGGAGGATGTGAGGCAGACATCATCCGGGGTGGAATTCGACGGGAGCTGGGAGACAGGGATGCGCTTCTGCATGTATGCGCGTGTGGCATCGCGGCTCCTGATGGCGCTTTACAGGGATGATGACACAGAGAGCGATGAGGAGCTCTATGAATCAACGGCAGCTCTTCCATGGGAGGATTGGATCGCTCCTGAGACGACGATGAAGGTGACATGCACGACCCAGAGCTGCAGATGGATAAACAACAGCCACTATGCCGCGCTGAAGGTCAAGGATGGCATCTGCGACCGCATCAAGGAGAAGTTCGACGGTGTCAGGCCGGATGTGGATGTCGACTCCCCTGATATCACGGTGCATGTGCATATACACGACAGGACCGTTGTCTGGTATGCGGACTTCTCCGGTGAGGGGCTTCATCAGAGAGGCTACCGCGAGGATCAGACTGAGGCAGTGCTCAAGGAGCATCTCGCTGCAGCACTCATATCCAGGAGCGAATGGAAGAGGACAGCAAGCGATGGCTGCCCAGGTGTGTTCATGGATCCTTTCTGCGGCAGCGGCACCATCGCCATAGAGGCAGCCCTGATGGCATCTGACACGGCTCCCGGGCTTATCAGGAGGAATCCTTTCGCATTCTGCCGCCTAAGGGGATTCGATGAGAACCTATGGAACAGCATCAGGGAAGAAGCCGAGGCAAGAAGGCAGAAAGCCATAGATGAGTATGACATACAGATCTATGCCTCGGACATCTCCCCCAGAGCGGTGAGGATCGCGGAAGCTGCAGCGGAGAGGGCTGGAGTCGATGGGCTCATAAGCTTCTCGGTCAGGGACTTCACATCGTTCACAGCAGCGGACAGGCCTGCGGATAAAGGCTATATCGTCACGGATCCACCTTACGGGGAGAGGATGCGTGTCGAGGATATCGACAGGCTCTACAGCGAAATAGGAAGGGTGCTCCAGGATGTCTTCAAAGGCTGGAGGGCAACGCTGCTCACAGGCTCGAGCGAGCTCCTGACGAACATAGACATGAAGCCTGACCGCACCAATTCGCTCTACAACGGAGGGATCCTCTGCCAGGCTGCGCATTACATCATCTTCACCGATGAGGAGAAGGCCGCGCTAGCTGAGAAGGCACGGGAGAAGAAGAAGGCACGTCTTGCAGCTCCCCTCTCCGCAGGTGCCCAGATCGTCTACAGGAAGATAATGAAGAACCTCGAGAGCCTCCGGGGCGAGATGGAGAAGGAAGGAGTCACATGCTACAGGATCTACGATGCCGACATCCCCGAATACGCCGCTGCCATCGATATCTATGAGGGCAAGTGGATAAACCTCGCGGAATACAGGGCTCCTGACTATATTGACAGGGAGACTGCGGAAGAGAGGCTGAATGACATCATCTATGCCACGGAGCGTGCAACAGGGATCGATCTCGAGAACATCTATGTGAAGGAAAGGAGAAGCCAGAAAGGGAAATCGCAGTATACCCGGCTGGCCTCCTCCAACCGCTTCAACATCATCAGGGAGAACGGGCTGAGGATGCTCGTGAATTTCCAGGATTACCTGGACACGGGGATCTTCCTCGACCACAGGCCGGTGAGGAAGATGATACAGGAGATGGCGGAGGGGAAGAGGTTCCTCAACCTCTTCTGCTACACGGCAACGGCGACGCTCAATGCCATAAAAGGCGGTGCCGTGTCCACGGTCTCCGTCGATGCCTCATCGACCTACCTCGACTGGGCGATAGAGAACCTGAAGATAAACGGCTATCCTACGGATATCGGGAACTTCTTCTACCGCGATGACGCGATAGACTGGCTCTGGGAGACATACGACAGGTATGACCTCATCTTCTGCGACCCGCCGACATTCTCGAACAGCAAGGGCCGGAGTACCTTCGATGTCCAGCGCGATCACTGGAAGCTCATAAAGGCTGCCGCGATGCATCTCGCCCCGGGCGGTATCCTGATATTCTCGACGAACTTCCGCCGCTTCAGGATGGATCAGGGGATACTCGACAGATTCATCGTTGAGGACATCACGGAGAAGACGATCGGCAAGGACTTCAGCGGGGATCCGAACGTGCATAAATGCTTCCTGATCCGCAACAAGGTGAAGGTGAGCCTTCCTGGACGGCGCACGCCGAAGGTGAAAGGACAGGACCGGGGCTGATGGCAAAGCCCTGACGCCTCACGGTATCAGGGCTCCTTCTGCGTGCATGCAGGCTCATTCCGCAGCAAGCGGTATCACGATCTCCTCAAGAACGTCTATCAGTGCCTGGTAATCGCCATCGAGCGCAGCGACATTGGCCTCAAGGAAATGGTCAGGATCAGCGCTTCCCCATCCGATGACATAGCCAGCGCTGAGCGAGAGGAGATTGAAGAAAAGGCGCGTGACGCGGCCATTGCCGTCCAGGAAAGGATGCAGAGCCTCCACTTCCCCCATGTAATATGCCAGCTCATTGATGAAATCATCGGTATCGGTGATGCCGCGGAGATAATGGCTTGACCTGAGGTTGTCGAAGAGCTTCTCCGCAGACGGGATTATATAATCAGGCTGGCAGTATTCGCGATGCTTCTTTGAGGCGGAAGTCCTTATCATCCCCGCAGATGGATAGATGTCACCGAAGAGATGGGAGTGTATCGCCACGAGATGCTCGAACGAGAACGGCATATCCAGAGGCTTCCGCAGCAGCTCCGCTGTCCTGAACGATGAGATCCTCTTATCGATGCGCCTCAGCTGCGGCTTGTCCTTGATCCCGAAGTAATTGACAAGGCATCTGGTACCGGGGTAGACGGACATCTCATCCTCTCCGCTGTATGAATTCCCGGAAAGCGCCTCGGAACGTATATACGAAGCTATGGCCTTGTCTGCGCTCCCGCCATCCTCGATTATGCCCCTGAAGGCCTCGGACAGCTCATCCGAAAGCACCTCGCCATCAGCTTCTATGGTGAATTTCATATAATCCAGGCTGATTTCCAGCCGATCATCTTTCATAATTAAGCAGGAACCCTCTTTTCCGTGTCGCTACGATAATAGCGGATTAGCAGTCATAGGACAAGCTCCATCATGGTGAAGGGGATATCATCCATCCCCTCATAGTGCAGTATATGCTGTCCATGATCCGTGAACCCCATGCGTCTGTAGAGAAGCACCGATGGATAGTTGCCATCGATCACATCAAGCCTGATGGCCTTCATGCCATCCTTCCTCGCATCATCTATGACCCTCCGCGATATCTCAGTAGCGATATTCCTGTGCTGGAACGCAGGATGCACTCCAAGGGTATGGATCGTATATACCTCGGCAGGAGAGGCGGCAGCATCCCATGGGACATCCCCATAGCCATCCGCCTGCCTGTGGTTCCTCACCACCCCGCCGGCGATGCAGCCATCGCAGAATGCCAGATACAGCTCGCCGCGCTCTATCGTGCCTCTGAAATAATCACGGTTGGGATAGACGCCCTTCGTCCAGAGAGGCGAGCACTCCTTCCCTTCGGTGCTGTCTATTATCTCGTCATACATCCTGCAGACATCATCGAGGTCCGCTTCCGATGCCTTCCTTATCTCAAGCATGCCCACTCCTGTATATTATGAAGGAGGGGCTGGATCCAGCCCCTCCTTCAGGATACATGCTTTTCTCAGAATGTGAAACCGAGGACAACGTCCGCTGATCCAAGATGCGTCTGCGATGAGACCATATAGCGGTAATTCACCTCAGCTCCGATGGAGAAAACCCTTCCGATATGGAATCTCACGCCCGCGATCGCAGAAGCGAACCAGTCCATGCCATATACATCGCTGCCTATGCTGAACGTGCCGAGATCGCAGAGGATGCCGAGATTTATGGCATTGTCCGGATTGACGATAGCAAAGCCTGCACCGCCTCCGATGTAGATATCGGCTGCACCCGCGCTCGCCTGGGCCGTTACCTTGAGGTCAAGGGAGAGCATCTCCGCATAGTTAAGCACATTGAAGTACTCCTTCGCATCCGGCAGGTCCCATGCACCTGACTTCGGGAGGAAATCAACGAGGAAATCCGTCCTGAGGCCGAATCCGAAGTGGCTGCCGACTGGCAGGATATTGCTGAAATCAAGGCCTATGCCCGCCTCGGCGATCATCGTATCGCTGAATCTGAATGAATCACTGAAAGCGGATGCCACACCACCCCTGAGAAGAAGCGATACAGCGAATCCGGAGCCTGCAGGCTCAGCAGCTGCCGCTGGAGCGGGAACTGTCCCTTCAGGAACAGCCGGTTCCTCTGCCGGGAGAACAGGCTCCGCCTCCTCAGCCGGCTGGACCGGCATCGTGATGTACGCGATGAGATCATCGACAAGGATATCGAGCTCCGCAGCGGCTTCCTCGTTGCTGTATCCGGAAGGATACATCACAGTTGCCTGTCCAGGCCTGTCGATGCGGTATGACACGCCAAGATCCCCCAGTCCGCGCTTATCGTTCTCGTAGGCGAAGAATGCGATGACATCATCATCGCTAGCCGCTGCCGGATAGAGAAGAACGGCAGACCCGCTGTCGATCAGGGCCTCAAGCGTATAGCCTCCGTATGCATATACCCTCTCAACAGGCTCCTCAGCCGCAGGCTCAGATGCCGGAATCACCTCTTCCGGCTCCTGCACCTCGATAGCAGGCTCTTCCGCTGCGGTTTCCGCATACGGGACCAGCATGGCCTTTGCGGTGCTGGAAGCGGAAGCTGACCAGTGCACTCCGTCGTAGGAGCGCTGGAGATAAAGCGTATATTCCGCTTCTGGATCGAGCCCGGAGAGCGAGAGCGTGCTCTCATCCCCTCCTATTTCCGTCCAGCCATCAGGATCCTCCCCGTCCAGCTGATAGCGGTATACCGTGACCTCCGGATCATCGAGAAGCCATTCCCACGTAACGCTCATCGTATCAGCGGTGAGAGGGACTCCTGCTATCATCAACAAAGCCATCAGGGCGATAACGGATTTTCTGATTCTGTGCATACTCGTCTCCAATGATGGATCTACCAATCGTTTCCATTCTAAGCCCTTGCCTGCAGTGCGGGCAAGAGGAATATGAGCATTCTCCCCTATCCCCGCCTGTGCGCTTCAGGGTATAATCGGCCATGGAACGACTCAGGAGCATAGCCGTTTTCTGCGGTTCCTCGCAGGGAAGGCGCACGGAATACGCACAATCGGCAGAAATACTCGGACAGCTCATGGCCGGGCGCGGGATAGCCCTCGTATACGGAGGCGGAGGGCTCGGGATCATGGGAATGCTTGCGCGGAGCATCCACGCAGCCGGCGGCCATGTCACAGGGATACTCCCGAAGGCAATGGACGTACCATCCGTGAGGAAGGACAGCGTCGAGGACGAGGTGATGATAGCAGAGGGCATGCACGAACGGAAGAAGGCCATGTACGACAGGGCCGATGCCTTCATAGCGCTTCCCGGCGGGATCGGAACGCTGGATGAGATCTGCGAGATCTACACCTGGCGGCAGCTGGGATACCACAGCAAGAACATCGCCCTGCTGAATACCTGCGGATACTGGGATCCATTCGCTGGGATGATAGCCCGGGGAACGGAGGAAGGCTTCATATCAGAGGAAGTCAGGGACATCCTCATAATCGAGGAGGATCCGGAAAGGCTCCTCGACAGGCTGGAAAGCGAAAGGGCAGTGCTTCCGGAGAAGCTTGGATGAACAGGCGTACCAGGATCATCGCCGACTATGCGTATATAACGGCAGGAAGCGCCATCACGGCATTCTCGACAGTCGCGTTCCTCAATCCGGCACGTCTTGCACCGGGAGGGGTCTCCGGAATAGCGACTATCCTCTTCCATACGCTTGGATGGGATCTCGGCACCACGATAGCCGTGCTCACGGTGCCTATCTTCCTGCTGGGCGTGAGGCTCTTCGGAAGGCAGTACGGGGCGAAGACACTGGCAGGATCCATACTTCTATCGGTCTTCACATGGATATGGACGGCGGCAATAGGGACGGATGGCATAATAAGCAGCACATCCGATGTATCCACATGGCTTTCGGCGCTTTTCGGCGGCGTCAGCGCGGGAATCGGCATGGGAATCGCGATGAAGTCGGGATCGAACACCGGAGGCACGGACATAATCGCGCAGATCCTTGCGCGCTATACTCCCATGACGCTCGGTACATCGCTCTTCGCCGTGGATGGCGTGATAATAGCCGCATCCGCATTCTTCTTCGGACTTGAGAATGCCCTCTATGCGATAGTTGTCGCCTATCTCACGACGGCAGCGATCAACAAGATAGTGCTGTCAATGGGAACGAACTATGCGAAGACTGTCTTCATAATCTCCTCGCAATATGAATCGATAGGGTCATTCATCATGGAGAGCATGGAACGCGGCGCGACGCTTCTCGATGCACAGGGATTCTACACGAAGGAACCACGGCCCATGCTCATGACCGTGGTTCCAAACCAGTACATCTCGAGGCTCAGCCGTGCCGTTCAGGAGCGGGATCCGGATGCCTTCATGATCGTGCAGGATACCTACCATGTCATCGGCGAAGGCTACTCAGAGATCGGGAAGCTATCGGATACAGGGGATGTCACCCAGCACTGATCATCTTTCCCAGAGCTTATCGGGATAGTATCCTGTCTCGATCTTCTTCCTCAGCTCAGCCATGACAGTGGCCTTGTCCTCGGGATATGTCATCCCGAACCATTTGTCAGGAGTCGTGAAGACCTTGACGGTCCCCTGCCCGGATGTGACCATCGCAGAGACTCCATTGGGAAGGAGGCACTCCACCTTGGGCTCGCGGATGCTCTTCCTCTTGAAATCCTCCCAGTATCCCATGAAGCTCTCGAAGGCCTTGGGCGTGAATCCGAAGAAATTCATCGATACGGGCTCATCCCCGGTGAGCGCCACATCCCCCTGCGGCATGCGGGATACGATGGAGCCATCCGAGGCATATTCGATCTTCGGATTCTCCTCCATGGATACCAGGGCTCCATCCTTCATGACGCAGATTGCCCTTGTCACCGAACCGGAGGGGCTCATCGTATTGCGGAGCGTGAATCCGACCATCGCATGCGTAGGGGCATCGCAGGCCAGTCCCGAAAGGTAGTCTCCGAGTATGCCATACGCGCTGCGCCCGTAATAGTCATCGGCATTGATGACGGTGAACGGCGTCTTCACGGCATCCGATGCACACAGGATCGCCTGGATCGTGCCCCATGGCTTCGTGCGTCCCTCTGAGAGAGCTGCCTCCTCCGCAGTCAGGAGCGCGGTCCTGTCCTGGAAGACATAATCGGCATCCATATTGCGGGCGATCCTGTCGAAAAGCCTCTCGCGGAAATCCGATTCGATATCCTTCCTTATTATGAAGACGACACGCCCGTAGCCCGAATGGAATGCATCATACACACCGAAGTCGAGCAGGGTCTCCCCATGCATGCCGACCGCATCTATCTGCTTGACTCCGCCATAGCGCGATCCCATTCCTGCAGCCATTACAAGAAGCGTAGGTTTCATTGCAAGATTCCTCCTATCTGGATTCTAGCATAACGGAAGCAGGATCCGCCACTTCAGCTGCATGCAGGGAGGAACGGAGGCAGCTGGATGCGGCATGAAACGCGGGAATGAGGCAACGAACAGCCATTTCCCTAAGGCATATTATTATCTTCAAAGAAATTATACTCTGCAATGCTTGAAAATCGCATTCATAATGGTTACATTACCAAGCGATATGGACCGCAGGGAACTGAAAGCATATGCATTTTTGCTGCCATCTATTCTGCTTGCAGCTGTCTTTGCCTTCTATCCCCTTGCAAGGAGCATCATAGGCTCATTCCTGACGGTGTCCCAGTCAGGCAGGATCCTCGGGATAGCGGGGCTGGGCAACTACATCTCGCTGCTGCATGATCCTGCATTCATATCAAGCATAGGGAACACGGTGGCCTTCACCATACCGTTCCTGCTGCTGAACACATCCATCACGCTGCTCGCGGCTGCCCTCACGCGGAAGGAGACAAGGGGAACCTCTATTGCCGAATCGATCTTCATCGCTCCCCTCGCATTCTCCCTCTCCGCCCTCGCCCTCATATTCCGCGGGATATTCAGGGGAAGCGTGAGCATCGCCAGCAGGATAACCGGACTGGATATCGCATGGCTTGAGGAACCTGTATCCGCAATGGCAGTGCTTGTGCTGATGGGTGTCTTCCTGGACTTCGCGCTGGACTACATCCTGCTTCTGTCATCATTCCGAAGCATCGACCGCAGCATCCTGGAAGCAGCGGAGATAGACGGGGCATCGGGGAGCAGGATATTCCTCAGCATAGAGCTCCCTGCCGCAGCCAGCATGCTCCATACCACCATATTCATAGCGCTGAAGGACGCGGTGCTCATCTCCGCACCGGTCATGGTGCTGACAGGAGGCGGCCCGTTCAGATCCACGGAGACAGTGATGTACTACTACTATCTGGAGGCATTCAGGAGCGGCAACAGGGCTGTAGGTACGACAATAGCGACGCTTATGGTGCTCTCCTCTGCCGTGATAATGTCACTGGTGATGAGAAGGAGGCGCAATGGCTAGGATCATAAGGACCATCATCATAGCGCTCCTTGCTGCGATCATGCTCTTCCCTCTTCTGTATGCCTTCTCCGCATCATTCTTCCCGCCTGAGGACTTCACGGCCTCCGAAGCCAGGTTCCTCCCCTCGCATATCTCGTTCAGGGGATATGCCCTTGCGCTGGGGCACAGATACTTCGGACGCTATATGCTCAACTCGTTCATCACAGCACTCATGTCGGCCACGCTGAGGACTGCCGTATCGGTGCTGGCTGCATTCGCGTTCACCCATCTCAGCTTCCGCGGAAAGCGCATCATCCTGACCGCTCTTCTTGCGACTCTCTTCATCCCGCCAGATGCGATGCTCTACGAGAACTACACGGCGATAGCGAGGATGGGGCTTCTGGACAGCTATGCAGGAATCGTGCTTCCCTCCATCTTCTCCGCATCCGCGATGCTGCTTACGATGGGATCATATGCCGCAGCAGACAGGGATATCTACGATGCGGCAAGGATGGACGGTACGGGTGACCTGGGATACATAGCAAGGATGCTCGTGCCGCTTGCAGCCCCAGTCTCGATAACGGTATTCATACAGGCCTTCATATCATCATTCAACAGCTATCTCTGGCCACTGCTTGTCACAGTGCGGCCCAGGATGAGGACAATACAGATAGGCATCGCGATGCTCGGCTTCGCCGAGGAAGGCGAGTACGGTGCGCAGTTTGCCGCTATAATCATCATGACAGCGCCGTTCCTCCTGCTTCTCCTTGCAGCCCGGCGCCTTATAATGAAAGCCATCTCCGGAGGTATATCATGAAGATAGGGAAAACACTTGCTGCAGTCCTTGCCATGCTTCTCTCTGCCGCGCTTATCCATGCGGGGGGAAGCAGCGAGACCGGCACGGTCACGATCTGGCACTCCAATTCGGGGGCAGTCGGGAATGCCTTCGAGGAAATCATAGACGAATTCAACCGCACGATAGGGAAGGAGAATGGCATAACGGTGGAATCCATCTACCAGGGAGCAGCGAATGATGTCCTCACGAAGGTGAAGGCAACGGCAAATGCCGATATATCATCCCTTCCGGACATCGCGCAGCTGGATGCCACAGCAGCCCTCGACATGATGAATTCCGATTATCTCATCCTTCCGGACGAGCTGGGCCTCGACACCTCCATGATCATGCCATCAGCCATCGAGTCGCTTATGTCCGAGCGTGGGCTCCTGGCTCTGCCGTTCAATGCATCCTCCCTGCTTTTCTATTACAACAGGACCCTATTCGACTCCCTGTCGCTCGCTCCTCCGGAGACCCTTGATGACTTCACTGCCATCGCACCGCTCCTTGGGGAGAAGGACAGCAGCGGCCGTATCACGCGATATGCATTCGCAGGCGTTCCCGCTACCTACGAGCTCTGCGCATTCATAGGAGCCCAGAATGGGCTGTCCTATCTTGTCGATGAGGAGAACGGCCATCTCGGTACGCCTCGCAGGGTCCTCTTCGGAGAGGAAGGGACTTTCAGGAACTTCCTCGTCCACTGGAAAGCGCTCTGCGATACCGGATATGTCAGCAATATCACGAACGATATAAGCACTGAGTTCGCAGCCGGCAGGACTGCCACGATGCTTGCCTCATCATCCAATCTCTCCACGGTGATGAGCAAGGTGGGAGGACGCTTCGAAGTGGGAACAGCCTTCGTGCCGAAGACAGACAGCGCTGCGACAGGAGGCGTGAACATAGGAGGCGGCGCTATGTTCGCATTCTCAGAGCGGGAGGATGTGAAGACGGTCCTCGGATATCTGGTATCGGAGGAAGTCCAGCTGGAATGGGCGGAGAAGACGGGATACATGCCCGTCAATACCGGCCTCTATGATTCTCCTGAATACATCGCATTCCTTGATTCCCATCCCCAGTTCGCCGTAGCCATGGCACAGACCGAAGCCTCCAATCCGAAGGTCACCGGAGCATGGCTGCCTTCCGCATACCAGCTGTACTATTCATTCCAGACCGAGATAAGGAACGTGACGGAGAAAGGCAAGGACATAGACGAGGCTGTCGCCGACATGGAAGCTGCGGTGCAGAAGGCTCTTGATGACTATGCAGCCCAGAATCTCAACCAACACTAATCTCGTAGCCTTCTCCCGGGAAGGCAGGCGCACGATGGAAGAGCTGATCCCCCTCTATGCGGAGGGTGGATACAGTGCCCTTGACCTGAACTTCTGCGAGATGATGAATCCCGGCTCTGCCCTGAGGGACGAGGATGGAGGATGGGCGTACATAAACCGCATCGCCGGGCTCGGGAGGAAGCATGGACTCTCGTTCATCCAGGCCCATGCCCCCTATCCGAGGGACTATCGCGCCATGACGGAAGAGGAGAAAGCCGCTTCGGACAGGGATATACTGCGCGCCATGGAATATGCCGCAGCGCTCCGGATTCCGCATATCGTAGTGCATCCTATCCCTGCAGGCATCAAGGAGAACACGGAATACTTCGCCTCCCTTCTGGAAAGGCAGCGCACTCCGATGGCCATAGCAATAGAGAACATGGAGACGGGAAGCGAGATCTGGAGCGTGGACGACCTCCTCTGCATCATCTCCTCGCTTTCTCCCCTGGCCTCGATATGCCTGGATACAGGGCATGCGCACATCATGGGCGCTGACATACCGTCATTCATACGGAAGGCAGGCCCTCATCTCGCGGGACTCCATGCAGCCGACAACAACGGCAGGGAGGACCAGCATCTCCTGCCTGGGTTCGGCACGATAGCATGGGAGGATACGATGAAGGCGCTGAAGGACTGCTATGGCGGCTACCTGAACTATGAATGCATGTATTTCTCCCGCAATCTTCCTTCTTCATCCGCACCCAGCATCATAGAGCTCTCGATCTCAATCGGTGACTGGCTGCTATCCCTCTAGCGCCCCCGCCCCTCCTCTGACTGCGCAAACATGGCAGAATCGGGAGGTTTGCGCGAATCATAGGTATGGCAGAATACAGGATAACGAAAGGATACTGCACGCTGAGGGAAGCGGACATAAGCGACAGACCGAGGGAGAAGCTCAGCCGTCTTGGCGCGGAGGCACTGACGGATGAGGAGCTCCTGATGCTCATCATCGGCTCCGGGACACAGGGACGCCCTGTGGAATCAATCGCCTCCGACCTTCTGATGAAGCTTGATATGGATCCGGGTCTCACGCTGGAGGAGATGACCCTCATACCAGGACTGGGGAAGGCCAAGGCTGGAGCGATATACGCCTCCCTCGAGCTCGGGCGGCGGCGGGTACAGCACAAAGGCAGGATAATATCCACGCCTGCCGATATATTCAGGGAGATAAGGCACTTCTCCAGCCGTACGCAGGAAGTGCTGCTTGTGATACCGCTCAATGGTGCTCATGAGGCAATGACTACCGTAGTCGCAACGATAGGTCTGCTAAACAGGACGATAGTCCATCCCAGGGAGGTCTTTGCGGAAGCTGTCAGGCAGAGAGCTGCAGCAATAGCGATTGCCCACAATCATCCATCAGGGAACATCGAGCCGTCCGCGGATGACAGGGAAGTGACGAAGAGGATAGCCGAATGCGGGAAGATACTTGGGATAAAGCTGCTGGATCATCTGGTTTTCACGGATGAGAAGTACTACTCGTTCCTTGAGCATGGACTGATGTGAATATATTTGAAATAATCCTGCTCCCTGCCGGATAGCCCTGTTCAGCTCCAGGATGAGGTATATCATGCTATTTTTACACTATCGCAGTATGTGTCATTGTTGACACGAATGTACTGTTTCGTTAAGTTCTCTTCCTGTAAGGAAAAGACAGATGAACATATTCAGGAGAATATACTGCAGGACATTCCAGATTGCATTCAGGGCAGCAATCCCGTTCCTTCCATATAGAAAGCCCCATATCCTCGACGGCATCGCGGATCTTCCCGCATTGTTCAGGGATAAAGGCATATCAAGCGTGCTTCTTGTCACGGACAAAGGCATCAGGAAAGCAGGCATAACGGCCGATCTTGAGCAGATCATGTCAGATGCCGGCATAAAGCTCGCTGTCTATGATTCGACAGTGGCAAACCCGACAACCGCGAATGTCGAGGAGGCGAGGAGGCTCTATCTCTCATCCGGCTGCCAGGCGATCATCGGATTCGGTGGCGGTTCCTCGATCGACGCGGCGAAGGCGGTGGGCGCGAGGATAGCATATCCAAGGAAGCCGCTGAGCAGGATGGAAGGGATACTCAAGGTGCTGAGGAGGATACCTCTTCTCATAGCCGTACCGACCACGGCGGGAACCGGAAGCGAGACAACCCTTGCTTCCGTGATAGTGGACAGCGAGACAAGGCATAAATACCCGATAAACTCATTCCCGCTCATCCCATCCTACGCGGTACTCGATCCGGAGGTGACAAGGACACTGCCGCCATCACTTACCGCAGCCACAGGGCTTGATGCGCTGACACACGCTGTCGAGGCATTCATCGGACGCTCTACCACCAGGGAGACAAGGAAGGAAGCCCTGGAGGCCGTTTCCCTCATATTCTCCTCGCTCCCTGCCGCATACCGATCAGGAAGCGACATGGATGCAAGGCGCAATATGCTCAGGGCCGCATTCCTTGCAGGAAGCGCATTCACCGTCTCATATGTCGGATACATCCATGCCGTGGCGCATGCGCTCGGAGGCAGATACAATGTGCCGCACGGGCTCGCGAACGCAGTCCTGATGCCATACGTGCTCGAAAGCTATGGAGAGGCAGCATGGAAGAAGCTCTCGAAGCTTGCGGATGCCGCGGGAATCAAAGGCAGAAGCGATGAGGAGAAGGCAAAGGCATTCATCGCTGCCATACGCTCCATGGAGAAGGAAATGAATATCCCGGACCATCTGGATGGAATCAGGGAGGAGGATATACCGGAACTCTCAAAGTACGCGGACAAGGAAGCGAATCCGCTCTATCCGGTTCCGCGGCTCATGGATGCGGAGGAGCTGCAGGTATTCTTCCACACCGTGATGGCTTCATCGCCCTCAGTCGCGACGACTGCATGAACCAGTAGGCATCCCGGAAGGGATGCCTTCCTTATCTGCAATGATATGGCCGATATCCGATAGCTCTGGCATGGCGATGCATCTGATGCTAGAATCACGGAAGGATGGAGGGAGCATGAACGGACGTAAGATAGCGCAGGGCATGATAATCCTGGCAGTTGCGATACTGGTGATCATCGTATTCATAATGAAGCGCTCAGGTGTCTCCGATATATCCGGAGTCCAGCATGCGATAGATGCCGCTGCCGCTGCCGAGCAGAGCAGCAGGGATCCCCTGGAGATCGAGGATTTCGATCCCTCCATGATCCGCAGCAGCGACAGGCCGATGATCATAGTCATGGGAGAGGACTGGTGCCAGCCATGCCTGAGGATGCTTCCGGATCTATCGGAGCTGCACAGAACGGTGGAGGATATAGAGATCAGGTACATGGACCTCGAGGAAAACGAGGCGGCCTTCGATTATTTCCCGATCAGGGTGACTCCGACAATCGCCGTATTCGAGGCAGGCGGCAAGCCTTTCTCCCCACCGGAGGATTCCGCGATAGACTACATACTCTACAGCTACCGGGATTCGGGAGACCATGCCCTTACCATCCATGAAGGAATGCTCACACGCGAGCAGCTCGAGAAGATGATAGAGGATATCAGGAGATGATAGACAGCATCCTGTCCGCGCTCTCATCATCTGTCGCTGGTGCAGGCTGGATGGCCCCAGTGATCGCATTCGCTGCCGGTGTCATAACCTCGATAACCCCATGCGCCCTCTCACAGCTTCCGCTTGTGCTGGGCTATGTAGGCAGGGAAGCGAGCCCGGGCAAGGCCTTCAGGCTATCGCTTGTCTATGCGGCAGGAAGCGCGGTCACGTTCACATCATTCGGCATCGCCGCGGCACTGCTGGGGCGTCTTGCCGGAAATGCAGGAAGATGGTGGTATCTGCTGCTGGGTGTGCTGATGATCCTAATGGCACTCCAGATGTGGGAGGTCGTGAGCATAATACCATCCACATACCTCGCAGCCATCAACAGGAGGAGAGGATACCTCGGTGCGCTGGCAGCAGGTATCCTCGGAGGCATATTCTCCTCTCCCTGCTCCACCCCGATGCTGGTAGCGCTCCTCTCGCTGGCTGCAGCCGAAGGGGAGCTGCTGAATGGAGCATTCCTCCTGCTGCTCTACTCCGCCGGATGCACTGCACTGGCAGTAGTCCTGGGATCATCGCCTTCCCTGATAGGCAAGCTCGGACGGAACAGCAGATTCCGTTCTGCGGCCAAGGTGCTGAACATCATCCTCGGGATAGCGGTGCTGGCCATAGGGCTCTACATGCTCTATCTTGCCTTCTGACCGATCTCCTCAGGCTCCTCCACCTCATCGAATGAATCAAGGACGACGGAAAGGAGGAAGCGGATGATCTCATCCTCATCATTCTCCCCCTGATAGCGTCCCAGGCTCTCCTTATCGCCATTGCCATACAGAGTGACCATCGGACTGCCATAGAAGCCCTTCACCCCATACTCGCTCTGGAGCTCCCTGAGCGGTATGCCCATCATCGGCGACATGGCACGGAGATCATCGCGCTCTATGGAGACTGCGAAAAGATACCTGCCGCCGCAGTGCACGGTCATCGAATACGGGGCGATTATCATGATGTCATCCCCGGCCAGTTCCGGCCCTCGGTGATACCTGATCTCAAGATCCCCTGCCCTGTATCTCCGCACCACTGCGGAATCCTCCATGGGAATCGTAGGGAACGAAGGAATCGATGCTGCTGTCTCTCTGTCTATTATCATATTCTCTCCAGAAGGTTCTCCACCGTCACATTCTCCAATGAATCAGTACCGCTGCGGAAGAAATCCGTGGCGACAGCCTCTCCTATGGTCTCTATCGAATCCTCGTCGGCAACGCCGCCATAGAGCACACGCATCACATCGCCAAGCTTTATCTGGTCCAGCGGACGCGCAGGAGCGAACAGCGTACGCTGCGTATTCACAGCCATTATCATCCGGGCATCCTCGAAATCGGAGAGATAGGCGGAAAGGCGCGCAGAAGGAATCGCAAGCCGGCGGACAAGCTCCTTCTGGCCCATCGCTCCATCCCCGCGCCTGTACTTGTCGGAGATGAGGAGAAGCGCATTCACAGCCTCTGATACCTGCCTTGACGGCGACTGGGAGTTCCCCAGCAGCAGCGTCTTGTCAGGCCTGAACTGATGCACATAGACGAGCTCTGCCGAGAAGAGGATTATGAACCAGCAGATGAAGAGGAACAGGAGCGATACGAAAAGCGAAGCCATCGATCCGTATATGACCGAATAGCGCACCATCCTGGCCGTGACCAGCCTGAAAATGAACGTAGCCACCATCAGCGATATGGAACCGGTGGTCGCTCCAACCGATGCCGAGGAGAAGCTTATCTTCGTATTCGGCACAGCCTTGAACAGCAGGGTGAGGCCGATCCATATTATGGCGAAGCTCAGGAGATTGCGCATCAGCCCGCTCTGCTTCTCATCACCGATGATCATATTGCGCAGCGTGCTGTCCACGATGCTCTGCACGGCGAACACCGCAGCGACCATCAGCGCACCGAGGATCAGGAAGGAAAGGAATGCGGTGAAGCGCCGCACGGCCCCGGATGAAGGCTTGGTGCGGAATATCTGGTTGACTGTCGTGTAGATCTTGTTCACGAGCAGCAGGCCTGTGCAGATGAATGAGACCAGGCCTATGACTCCCAGGCTCATCGCATTCGACGAGAACTGCTCGATATACCCCACGAGCTCACGGCCGGTACCTGTCCCGAATGTATCCTCCAGCAGCATGCTGATCATATGCATGAACGGCTGCAGCACACCGAATGCGGACAGGAACGCTATCAGGAACGTGAGGCACGGTATGATCGCGATAAGCGTCGAATAGACCATGCCCGAGGCAAGGATGGTTATGTTGTCCCGCTCCATGCCGCGGAGCGCGAGATAGACGACCCGGATATAATCGAACCACCAGTATCCCAGGCGCGAGAAGAAGCCGATCTTCCCTGATCCTTTATCTTCCATCATATTCTCCAAGCACTGAATCGATGAAACCGATCATGCATGCGATGACATCGTCCTTATCAAGCTCGTTGAGGATCTCATGCCTGTCGGAGGGGAACAGCCTCATCCTGACATCCTTCAGCCCGGCTTTCCTGTAGAGCCTCTCGACCTTCCTGACACCTCTTCCGTATCCGCCTACGGGATCATCCTCGCCGGAAATCAGGAGCATGGGTATATCCTTCCTTATACCGGCAGCGAGCTTCCTGCTGTTCGCCGTTGCCGAACCCTCTATAAGATCCGCATAGAAGCGGGACGAGCATGTGAAGCCGCAGAGCGGATCCTCCTCATACTTCCTCACTTCCTCCCTGTTCCTCGAAAGCCATCCGAAAGCGCCCTCTCCCGGGAAATGCCGGGCATAGCTTCCGAAGGCAAGCTTCTCCATCGCAGGGTCAGGCATCCTTGATCCGAAGCGCCTGGCATGCCTTTCCGCGATCCTCTTCCCGAGAGAGCCTGCTATCCCCTGCGAAGCGCCGGTGCCGCAGATGATCACGGCCGCATAGGCCTCGGAATGGAAGGCAAGGCATGTACGGGCGATGAATGAGCCCATGGAATGCCCGAAGAGCATGTGAGGGATACCAGGGTGCTCCTGCTCTATGGCTTCATCGACTGCCCAGGCATCATCGGACACCCGCTTCCAGCCGCCTCTTTCGGCGAACCAGCCCTTCTCATCCTCTTCCTTCGTATGCCCATGGCCCCTGTGATCCTGCGCATAGACCGTGCATCCAGCCGCATTGAGGCGTAGAGCCAGCTCATCATATCTCGCGCTGTGCTCTGCCATGCCATGGTTAATATGGACTGTCGCCCGTACCTTCTCCGCATTCCATACGCGGAGGAATATCCTATGCCCGTCATCGGATGTGAGGTATCGCTCTTCCATTTCCTCAGTCTAGCCTCTCCTGTATCCGATGGCAACAGCACAGATCGGGCTGGATGGCTCATGCCGTGATCTCGATTCCGAGAAGACGGGCGATTGCCAGGATCTGGGCCATGTCGAGCACAGCACCCCTCAGCTCCCTGGAATCAGCAGACAGCACTATCCCCTGGATATCCGTGCCGGGAAGGGAGAAGGAGGAGAGCATCGTGTTCCTGAAGGATGCCCTCGATGCATCGCAGGAAGCCAGGATGGCATCATCTGCGGAAACAGATGAGATCTCCGCCTCCGAAAGATCGCACGATTCGAAGACCACCTTCCTCATCGAGGAGCGTGCATAGGATGAATAGCGCGCCCCCGAATCCCTCACAGACACATCCCGCATGCGGGAGGAGAGGAAGGATGCCCCGGTCAGGCGCGATGAGAGGATCGTCACATTGCGCAGCGTGCACGCGGAAAGATCGGCATTCGAGAAATCGCAGGAATCGAATACGGTATCGGATATGGATGAATCGGAGAGGTCCGCGGAGGAGAAGGATACAGAGCGGAAGCGGCATGAACGGATCGTGATCCCGTGAAGGGAAGCGCCGCTGTATGATCCGCCTTCCTCCTCCAGATACTCCGCATCCAGGCCGCTTGAGATGCAGTCAGCGAGCTGCATCAGCGCGAATGCCTGTCCTTGAGGACCTCTATCACCTCAGAAAGCGTCGAATCCTTCTGGCAGAGAAGCACAAGGAAATGATAGATGAGGTCTGCAGCCTCCCCGAGGAAGAGATCCTTGTCATTGTCCTTCGATTCGATTATCAGCTCGACAGCTTCCTCACCTACCTTCTGCGCGATCTTGTTCAGGCCGCGTGAGAAGAGGTGGTTGGTGTACGATCCCTCTATGGGATTCGTACGTCTGTCGCGTATGACGGATTCGAGATAGAAGAGGAATTCAGGCGATGATATCTCCGTAGGCTGGTTATCCTCGCCGAAGCATGTGTCGGCACCTGTATGGCATACCGGTCCGGAGGGGATTGCCTTCACGAGCAGGGTATCGCCATCGCAGTCAGCGAGGATCTCCCTGACCTGCAGGAAGTTCCCGCTCGTCTCTCCCTTCGTCCAGATCCTGCCGCGCGATCGCGAGAAGAAGGTCACGAGACCCCTGTCCAGGGTAAGCTTGTATGCTTCATCGTTCATATAGCCGAGCATGAGCACCTTGCGTGTCACGGCATCCTGGACCACGGCAGGTACGAGCCCGCCGCCCTTCGCAAAATCAATTGTCATAACCTTCCCCTCTCACCTTACAGGAATCCCGGCTTCCCTGAGATAGCGCTTGAGATCAGGTATATCTATCTCATGGAAGTGGAAAACCGATGCCGCAAGCGCCGCATCTGCCTTCCCCTCAACGAAGACGGTTCGGAAGTCTTCCATCTTCCCCGCACCTCCGGAGGCTATAACTGGAATATCAATATTACTGCTTATTATCCGGGTTAAGTCAACAGCAAAGCCATCCTTGGTACCGTCCTTGTCCATCGATGTGAGAAGCACCTCCCCGGCCCCTCTGCCGGCTGCCTCACGGGCCCATGAGAGGGCATCAAGCCCGGTCGGGGTGCGTCCGCCATCGACCACTGTCTCATAGCCTGAAGGAAGCGATGGATTCGAACGCGCATCCAGGGCAAGCACCACGCATTGCGATCCGAAGCGCCCTGCAAGAGCATCTATGAGCGATGGATTGCGGACGGCTGCCGAATTCACGGAGATCTTGTCAGCACCGGCAGAGAGCATCCTGTCCACATCATCCTCGTCTCTTATCCCGCCGCCTACCGTGAATGGTATCGATATCCTCCTTGCGACCTCGCGCACGAGCGACACCATGGTGCCACGCTTCTCCACAGTAGCCGTTATATCCAGCAGCACAAGCTCATCGGCACCGTTGAGGGAATAGAACCGGGCAAGATCGGCAGCGGATCCCGCATCGCGGAGGGAGACGAAATTCACGCCCTTGACAGTCCTCCCGTCCTTCACATCAAGGCATGGTATTATGCGTTTTGCAAGCATTCAGCCTCCTTCATCTCCCTTATCGTAAGCTTGCCTTCATAGTATGCCTTCCCGACGATGGCGCCGGAGACGCCGATCGCGGCAAGCGCTGCCAGATCGCCATAGCAGGAGACACCGCCAGAGGCGATGAGCGACAGATGCGGAATCGACTTCAGGAGACCGGCATAGAGCTCAACGGACGGTCCCGAGAGCATCCCGTCCCGAGCGATATCAGTCACCGTGGCGGTGCGGATGCCCCGGGAAACGAAATAACCGATGAAATCCGGAAGGAGGATATCCGTATGCTCCTGCCAGCCGGAGACAGCGATCCTGCCTTCCCGGGCATCTGCCGAGAGTATGATCCTGCCGGGCCAGAGGCGCTCCCATGACAACACGGCCTCGGCATCCCTGACGGCAGCAGAACCGGCATTCACCCGCTCGGCGCCGGCTGAGAAGGCCCTCCTGCAGGCCTCCTCCGTCCTTATGCCTCCTCCGAAATCTATATGGAGGTGCGTTGCCGCAGCAATCTCCTCGAGTACGCGGAGATTGTCTCTCCCCTTACCGCCAGCGGCATCAAGATCGACGAGATGAAGGCAGCTGAGCCCCCCATCCTCGAAACGCTTGGCAGCCTCAAGGGCAGTCATGCCATATGAAGTGCGGCGTGAATAATCACCCTCGCAGAGCCGTACGGGACGCCCGTCCATGAGATCTATCGCAGGTATTGCCCTCATGTCTCCTCCAGAAAGCTTCTCAGTATCCTCTCTCCCTCTTCCCCGCTCTTCTCAGGATGGAACTGGACACCATGGAAATTGCCGCGCGAAAGCGATGATGAGAAGACCACTCCATCGTACTCAGTCACTGATGAGGCACTGTCCGAGAGAGGGACATAGTATGAATGGACGAAATATGCATAATCCCCTTCCTCCGAAGCCTTGAAGAGGGGTCCGGAAAGGCGCTCCAGGGTATTCCATCCGACATGCGGGATCTTCCAGCCCCGCCCCTTCGGGAAGAGCCTCACGCGCTCAGGGAATATCCCGAGGCATTCCGTATCGCCCTCCTCCGAGGATGCGCACATGAGCTGCATGCCAAGGCAGATTCCGAGGAACGGCTGCCTGAGGCCTCGTATGACCTCATCAAGCCTGTGCGCCTTCAGGTACGCCATAGCGGACGATGCCTCACCCACCCCGGGGAATATGACCTTATCCGCACGCTCTATGGCTGCCCTGTCATCTGTGAGCACAGCATCCTTGCCCATGCGCGAGAGGGCATTCATCACGGAAAGGACATTGCCGGCGTTATAGCGTATGACGGCTATCATAGCACCCCCTTCGTGCTTGCGATCCTTGTGTCACCGGGAATCCTCCTGACAGCCTTCCTGACAGCACGTGCGAATGCCTTGAAGAGCGCTTCTGCAGTATGATGGCTGTTGCCCCCGCGCAGGGCGGAGAGATAGAGATTGCACTGCGCGGCTGAAGAGAAGGAGCGGAAGAAATGGCGTATCAGCTCTGTCGGGAACGCACCTATGGCATCCATGGTGAATTCCGCGTCCCAGATAAGCTCCGGCCTGCCCGAGAAGTCCAGTGCGGCAGTCGCCACCGTATCGTCCATCATGACGATCTCATAGCCGTAGCGCTCTATCCCCCTCTTGTCGCCCAGGGCCTTCAGGAAAGCCTCTCCCAGAGCGATTGCGGTATCCTCTGCCGTATGATGCCCATCGACGAAGAGATCGCCTTCCACATGCCCTGAGATGTCGCATCTGGAATGGCGCACAAGCTGGTCAAGCATATGGTCAAGGAATCCTATCCCGGTGCTTATGCCACCCTCTCCCGTACCATCGAGATCTATGGCGATCGATATGTCCGTCTCCTTTGTCTTCCTGTGCACTTCCGCCGTACGGTGGCTGAGGGTGGAATCATCGGCAAGATACGATGCTATGTCCAGCCATGATGACGTCCTGAGCGCTATCGTATCGGCAAGATCCGGCGGGATATCCATATCATCGCCGGAGAGCAGGAAGCCGCGGCAGCCCATGCTGCGGGCAAGCATCATATCGGTAAGCCTGTCGCCGATCATGAACGAATGCTCCATGTCGTATGCATCCGAGCGATAGCTGTCGATCATGGCGGTGCCTGGCTTGCGGCCCGGGCATCCATCCTCTGGAAGAGAGAAATCGATGTTTATGTCATCGAATACGATCCCCTCCCCGCGGAGCGTATCCAGGATCCTTTCCGCCGGCCCTATGAATGACTCATAGGGGAATGACGGGGTACCGACACCATCCTGGTTCGATACCATCACCAGAAGGTAATCCGTCCTCCTCGATATCTCCCTCAGAGCCTCGAATACATGCGGTATGTACTCAATGGCCTCGAAGGAATCCACCTGCCTTTCCTCTACGATGACACCGTCACGGTCGATGAAAAGGACCTTCTTCCTATCCCTGCCATCCATCAAGAGCCTCCTTGAGCTTCCCGGTCTCCTCCTCTGAGCCTATCGTTATCCTCAGCGTGCTGCCAAGCATGGGATCGGAAGAGCGGTTCCTGACTACTATACCCTTTCCAAGGAGATAACTGTAGAGAGAAGCGGCATCCGTGACGCGGATAAGGATGAAATTCGCCTCCGATGGGAATACGCAGCGCACGAACGGCAGTGATGAAAGGAATGATGAGAGTTCCTCACGCCTCCGGCGCGTCTCCGCTATCCTCTCCCTGACGCGGGGTGCATCCTGCAATGCCCGCATGCCGGCCTCCTGTGCCAGGAGGGAGACATTGTATGGCGGCTTCGCCTTCATGAAGACACCCTGTATCTCCGGGGAGGCGACGAGTATCCCGATCCTTGCCCCTGCCGCGGCATAGGCCTTCGAAAGCGTGCGCATGACGACTATCCTGGGATTATCCATGATCGCAGGGACTGCTGACCTGAAATCCGCGGCGAAATCCGCATAGGCTTCATCGACTGCCGTTATGCCCGGATTCGCATCTGCTATGCGGAGCACCGCCTCCAGCGGGTATACGCGTCCTGTAGGATTGTTCGGAGTGCAGATGAAGACTATCTTCGGCCTGTGCTCCTCGATTCCCCCCAGAACGGCCTCTTCATCCAGATCCAGGTCCGGGGTCAGCGGGATATCGACTACGGAGACATCCGATGTCCGCGCGAATACGGAATATGTGCCATATGTCGGACGCTCTATCATCACCGAATCCCTTCCCGGAGCGCAGAACATCCTTATCAGCATATCGATGATCTCGTCCGATCCATTGCCTATGGCTGTCATATCATATGGCAGGCCCATGACACTCTCGATCTCCTTCCTGAGAGCACGGCACAGCGGATCGGGGTAGCGGTTGACGCCGCTGTTCCCGCCCTCCCAGCTCTCGTTGGCATCAAGAAGGACATCTGCCGAGCCTGAGAACTCGCTTCTGGCAGAGCTGTATGGGACAAGATCCCTTATCCATGGATTGAGAAGCCCTGATATCATCTTGTCCTCACTTCCACAGCATAGCTGTGCGCAGTCAGCCCCTCGGCCCCGGCAAGGCATTCTATCGTCCTTCCGAGGCTGGCCAGCCCGGAACGGGAGATGCTCTGGACCGTTATCTTCTTCATGAAGGAATCCACGGAGACACCTGATGCGGAGCGAGCCCATCCGGATGTCGGAAGCGTATGGTTCGTGCCGGAGGCATAGTCCCCTGCGGATTCAGGCGTATAGCTGCCGAGGAATACGGAGCCTGCATTCTCCACACCGCTCAGTATCCTTTCCGGATCGGAGAGGGAGAGTATAAGATGCTCGGGAGCATATGCATTGATGGCATCCACGAGATCGGAATCGGAATAGATGGGGAACGCATACGAATGGGAGAGAGATGGAAGCATATACTCATGGCGGCCTATCTCCCCGAGCTCGCGCCCTATGGCCTCATCGACTGCGGCATGAAGCCTCTCTGCCTCGCTGCGATCCCCTGCCCTTATCAGGAGCATCGCCTGGCTGTCCTTCCCATGCTCAGCCTGTGACAGCAGATCCGCAGCCGCGAATGCAGGATCGGATGTGCTGTCAATCGCGACCATGACCTCCGAAGGACCTGCAAGCATATCGATGGCTACATCCGATGATACCTGCCTCTTGGCCTCTGTGACATACCTGTTCCCCGGTCCGAATATCTTGTCGCGCCTGACGACGCTTTCCGTACCGTATGCGAATGCCGCGATAGCCTGGGCTCCACCGACCTTCAGCACCTTCCTCACGCCGGCAGCGGAGGCGGCATAGAGGATCGATGGGCTTACAGCGCCTCCTCTTGCAGGCGTCGCGAGCACTATGTCGCGGCATCCTGCGGCTACGGCAGGGACCGCAAGCATCAGGACCGTGGAGAAGAGCGGTGCCGTTCCGCCTGGCACATAGAGCCCCACGCGGCTTATCGGGACTATCTTCCTCCAGCATCTGACGCCGCTTTCCGTCTCGATATCCTCGCCTTCCGGGATCTGTGCCTCATGGAACTTCCTGATGTTCCGCATGGCATGCCGGATGGCCTCCTTCAGATCCTCCGGCACATTCCTCTCCGCTTCCTCGAATTCCCTGTCCGAAGCGTACAGGGAATCAAGGGAGGATGAATCGAAGCGCTCAGCGTACTCACGCAGCGCGGCATCACCGCGCCTCCTGACGTTGCCTATGACATCCTCCACGGAACGGCGGATGTCCTCATTGCCCTCCGCGGGACGCGCAAGGAGGGAACTGTCGAAATCCCTGAAAGAAAGATACATGCTCACTCCGTCATCTTCTCGATGTTCATGACGAGGATACCCTCGGCACCAAGTGCCCTGAGGTTCTCGAACACTGCCCAGAATCTGCCTTCATCCACTGCTGACTGCACCGACACCCATCCCCTATCCATCAGAGGAGTGACAGTAGGGCTCTTCATCCCCCCTATGATCGCAGCCGCCTCATCGAGCTTATCCGATGGGAGGTTGAAGAGGATGTACTTCTTGTGGCGGGCAAGCATCACTGCATCGATGCGCTCAAGGAGGCGGTCAAGTATCTCCCTCTTTTCCTGCGGCATATCACGGCGCGCTATCATGACAGCGGAGGATCGGTATATGCACTCGGCTTCCTCAAGGCCGTTCATCTTCAGCGTCGTTCCCGTGGAGACGAGATCCGCGATGGCATCGGCGATCCCCACCTCGACAGTGATCTCCACCGATCCGGATACAACCACCGGCTCGGCATTCACACCGTTCTCGCGGAGTATGCGGGAGAGTATCCTCGGATACGATGTCGCGATACGCTTCCCCTCCAGCGACTTCAGCCCGTCATAGCTGAAGCCGCGGGGCACGGCGATGGAAAGGCGGCATGAGGCGAACTTCAGATCGCGGACGACCTCGAGCTCTATGCCCGACTCATCATACTCATTCCTTCCGACGATGCCTGCATCCGCAACGCCATCCGCCACATACTGCGGTATGTCATCATCACGCACGAAAAGGAAATCCATCGGGAATCCCGAGGCAGATGCCTTCAGGACGCGGCTATCCGCATAGAAATCGATTCCGCATGACCTTATAAGCTCCAGGCTCTTCTCGGAAAGCCTCCCGCTCTTCTGGATCGCTATGCTGATCGTATCCATATTCCTCCTCCGGAAAGATAATAAAAAAGGCCTCCGCCATTGGGAGACCGCATATCAAAGAGGAACCCATCATGGCCTGCATGAATCAAGTAAGCAATGATGGATGTGCCTGTTTGCTCTTTCCATATATAGACGGTACAGGAAGGGAATGGGCATAGTCAACATCAGAAAGGCCCGTCACATCATAATAGTGTCATCTCTTCCTATCCTGTCCAGCTTCCTCTGGAAGAACATCGAGCTTATCGCCCCATATACCATCACAGCACCGGAAGCAAGGAGGATCGCTGCGAACAGCGTCATCACGACTCCCGTAAGGAAGCTCGGGAACATGAAGAGGACCAGGGCGAAGACGAAGGAAAGCACAGTCTCCAGTGCCAGCGATGGCGGCACGGAGTCGACTTTCGAGAGCAGGAGGAGATCCACAAGCCCCATGGCGCCTGCGAATGCGAATACAAACGCAACGATGTATATCAGGAATACAGGCACAGCCATCGGGAAGGCCACGGCGACGGCAATCACGGCGATGCCCATCACGATGCTGGCAATCGCGCTGCACAGCGACGGAGTGAATGCGCGGCGGAGCATATCCCTGAGCTGCCTCAGGATGAACGCTGCCCTGGCTCCGTTTATGATGAGGTACAGGCCGAATATGGATATGACGACGGACAGGAATCCATCCGGGCTCAGCAGCATGTAGATCCCTACGGCTATCATCAGCAGTCCTGATATCAGGAGGGGTATGTACTTTCTCATACTGCGATTATACACCACTGCAGCGCTTGCAGGGATATCCCCTTATCAATGTACAATGCAGCCATGGATGGAAAGCTTCACCTTCTCTTCGATGCGGACGGCACCCTCTATGATTTCGCGGAGACGGAAAGGAGGGCTCTGTCACGTCTTTTCGGCGAATACGGGATAGACGGAGGCAGCAGGCCCATATACGAGGAAGGCAACAGGAAATGCTGGGAGATGTACGAGGATGGCAGGATATCGATCGCATTCCTGTCAACAGAGCGGTTCAGGATGTTCTTCAGCCGCCTAGGCAAGGACTGGGATCCGGAGGAAGCCGGCAACCGGTACACACGCTATCTCGGGGAGGAAGGCATCCTCATCCCCGGAGCAGAGGAATGCCTGCAGGCGCTCCAGGGCCGCTACTCAATCTCGCTCATAACGAATGGCATCGGATGCGTCCAGCGCGACAGGATAAGACGGACAGATACAGGAAAGTACTACAGCCATGTCTTCATAAGCGAGGATATAGGATACGCGAAGCCTGATCCGCGCTTCTTCTCAGCAGTGCTCAGCGAGCTCGGGGCGGAGAAGGAAAGCTGCATTGTGATCGGGGACAGCCTCACAAGCGACATAAGAGGAGCGGAGCTCTCAGGGATCGACAGCATCTATATCTCATTCAGCGGCAAGGCATCTGGGAAGGCGACCTGGTCAGTATCATCATACAGTGCCCTTCTGGATCTCCTGCTATAGCACCTCGACAAGGCTTATATCGAATATGAGCAGGGAACCTGGAGGTATGCCCGGTACAGCTGCCTCGGCATAGCCGAGCTCAGGAGGGATCCAGAACCTGTATCTGTCACCTTCCCTCATCATCGCCACGGCCTCCCTGAATCCTGCGATGGTATCGGGAAGCGACAGCGCCGTGGGCTCGCCTCTCTCATACGATGAATCGGCGCGTCGTCCATCGAGGAGCGTGAGTATGTAGTTGACGCGTACGGATGAATCAGGTCCTGCCTCCTTCCCGCTGCCCTTCTCCAGCACCTCATACTGTATGCCGGAATCAGTCGTCATGACGCCGCTTCTGTGGCCATTTGCAAGGAGGAACTCCTCCGCTGCCTGCAGATTGAGGCGTCCTTCCTCCTCAAGCTCTGCCTGGGCTTCCGCTGCAGCTGTCCTCTGGTAGCCCGAGATGACACGCTCCATCTCGGACGGGGTGAAGAACGGAGTGCCGGACATGTAATCCAGCACGCCTTTCGCCATGTAGTGATAATCGATGGTATCGGCATAGCCGGAAGCGGATGCCGCAAGCATATAGCCATAGACATAGCTGAAAGCATCGTTCTGGCTTACGGGCTTCTCCAGCCCATAGACAACCGGATCGGATGCTGTCTTCCCAACGTCTGTCCTGCCGCATGAAGCCAGGGACAGCAGCGATAGAATCAGGATGATGAATCCCTTCATGATCAAAAGCCCCTTTTCCCACACCCAGAAGCTAAGGATGAAGATAATCCAAAGATTTTCCCAAGTCCAGCATAAACATGTCACCGGAGAGTGAAATGATCCTTCTCCCTTTCCGCCCAGCGTTCCGTCCAGAACGCCATGTAGCTGACACGGCCGGAAAGGAAGCAGCGCCATATTGCGGCCCAGAGGAAGGACTGGAGCCCGACGATGGGAAGGTACAGGGGGCCGAGAGCTGAGCTTGCCACCGTATGCCCCAGCTCATGCCTGATCATCCCGGGCGCGGCATCGGGAGGGACGAATATGAAGAATCCGAGGGAGATTCCGGAACGCAGGGGCCAGAGGAATACCCTCCTCGGGCCATATGCTGCAATTGCGGTCTTCCGCGGGATGAGGAGATAGATGAGGATACCTGCCAGATTCTGCGGCAGCTCCCAGATGAAGCGCAGCAGCGTCATGCCATCCTCCGTGTGAGGAATCGGGATGATGCTGCAAGGACGGCTGCTCCTGCCCCTGATATCATGAAGACGGAGCCGGTGCCTATGGCATCGGAGAGCGGGCCGGCAACGGCAGTGCCTGCAAGGGGGGACACAGAGGATACCAGGGACAGCATGGCCATGATCCTCCCCTGCATGAAGCTGTCGGAGAGAAGCTGGAGCCTCGATGACAGGAGAGCGGTATAGAGGGGGACGGCTGCCCCTATCGCTGCATTCAGGATGAGATAGAGGGGAAACGGAACACCGAGTCCCATAAGAGCAAGCAGGATGCCGTATGCTGCGATGACAGCACGCATCCTTCCGGTCCCGCTTCCAGGCATGGCCGAAGCAGCAATGCCTCCTGTTATCATGCCGAGGCTGAAAACCGTCTCCGATGCCGCCAGGAATGAGGGGGAGGATGAATAGGACTGCGCAACGAGAAGAGGTGTCATCACCGCTCCGGGACTCAGCAGGAACAGGGCGGCTGAATGGAAGGCAAGGAGGTCCCTGATACCGCGGTGGGAGGAGACATAGGGAATCCCCGCCAGGATATCCACCCTGCCGCTGCCCTGGCTTCCAGGAATATCCATCAAGGCGACGAGCAGCACAGCCGCCGCTGCCGTGATGATATCAAGAAGGAGGAGCGCATGCAGCCCATAGCTGCCCAGCAGGATGCCGGCGATGGCTGGGGATATGAATGAGGAAACAGCATCTGCAGCGCTTCTTATGCCATTTGCACGGGCCACATCCTCCTTCCGCACCATCAGCGGAAGCACCGATCCGGCGGCTGGGGTCTGGAAGCCGCTGGCTGCCGATCTTCCGGCAAGGACCAGGAGGAAGACGGGAAGCGTATCATATCCTGCATACGTCGCCGCAAGAAGCAGGAGCGCAAGCATGGCGGATGCCGCATCGGATGCGATGATCGCCGCCTTCCGCCATCTTCCGTCGGCAGCAGCCCCAGCAAGGGGAAGCAGCAGGATCGATGGAAGGAAAGCCGCTGCAGATGCAGCGAGGATCACTGAACCTGAGGGATACCTCCCGGCCAGTGTCCAGATCAGCGCGAACTGCAGGGATGATGATGAAATGAATGACAGCGCCTCCGGCACCAGGAAGCGGAGATACCTATCCACGATATACCGTGCCGCGGCTGTCTATGATGCATACCGCCGGGAAGGACTCTACATCAAGGCGCAGAAGCGCCTCGGGCCCGAGTTCGGGATAAGCGACTGTCTCAGCTGAGATGATGCATGAGGAGTAGAGCGCGCCGCAGCCTCCATAGGCCTGCAGATAAAGTCCGCCATACCTGCCTGCAGCCTCCACGACAGCTTCGCTCCGCGGCCCCTTGCCTATCATCACACGGAGGCCATGCTCCATGAGGAATGGGGAGAATGGATCCATGCGCGCGCTCGTGGTAGGGCCTGCCGATCCTATCACGCAACCGGCAGGAGCAGGCGAAGGCCCCATATAGTAGATGGCATTGCCGCTGAAACTGAACGGAAGCTCCTGTCCATCCGCCACGGCATCATACAGCCTCCGATGCACCTGGTCACGTCCCACATACAGGGTTCCTGACACGATGACATCATCACCGGCCTCTATGGCACGAAGCCCATCCTCGCTGTACGGCAGCATAAGATATCTCAGCATAGCTCCTCCTCAGCGAATGCGATCAAGGCAGTCCTCTCTACCCAGCAGTTGACAGTCAGCGCGACAGGAAGGCCTGCGATATGGGTCGGCTCCGAGAGTATCGACACGCCAAGTGCCGTAGGCCTTCCTCCTAGGCCTCCGGGGCCTATCATCAGATCATCCGCCGCTTTGATGATACGGTGCGCAAGATGGCTGTATGAGGGATCGTCGAAGAAGAATGCCTTCTTGGAAAGCAGGGCGGCCCTGTCCATGGTCCCTCCTATCCCCACGCCGAGGAATACAGGAGGACATGGCTTGCCGCCGGCGGCCCTGAGCATCGAGATTACGGCTTCCAGGACACCATCCTCTCCAGCGGTGGGATTGAGCATCCTCACGGATGAGCAGTTCTCGGATCCGAATCCCTTCATCAGGAAACGCAGCTCAAGCCCCGTGCCGTCCATGAGCTCATAGCTGATGAATGCCGGGAGATTGGTTCCGGTGTTGATCCTCCCGTATACAGGATCGGAAACGATGCTGCGGCGGTAGGATCCACGCTCTGCCGCATCGAGGCAGCCTTCCTCTATGATCCTCTCCACACGGGAAAGCGGTATCCGCGATTCCCTGCCGATCGATGCAAGGCACCAGAAGGCACCGGTATCCTGGCAGATGGGGAGGCTGCGCTCTGAAGCCACGCGGAGATTGCTCCGTATAGCCTCCATGACGTTCTCCGCCTTACCCCCTTCCGGCACTGCACCCGCAATTGCCTCATATACCGGTTCCGGCAGGACACGCGAAGCCGCTATGAGGCTATCCGCTATGCGCTTTGCTGCAAAGGTCTCCCTGTCTTGTGCCATTCTCCTCCATCCTCCTCTCCAGCCTTGCAAGGAACTGCGATTTGTCAGGGAATGCACGCGGAGCCATCAGGCGATGGTACGGTGTCTCCGAGACAAGGCGCTCTATTATGATATCCCCGGGAATGCAGCGCAGGAAGAGCTCTGCCGCTTCCAGCGTCCGCTCCTCGGACATAGCTGTTATGATACCTTCAAGATACTCCCGTGCGAACCTGGTTCCGCCTGGGATATGGAGATTATGGATCTTCACAGCCTCGCATCCCGAAGCGGCCACGGCAGAAGCAGTGCGGACGAAATCATCCCGGCCCTCACCTGGAAGCCCCAGTATGACATGCGCACAGACCTTCAGGCCATGTGCATGTGCCCTTTCCACCGCGTCGAAGTACTCGGCACTGCCATGTCCGCGGCCTATATAGCGGAGAGTGCCGTCGCATGCGGATTCAAGCCCGAACTCCACCCAGGCATCCCGTGAAGGCGTGATATAGGATGCGATGAGCCCGAGAACGGGATCTGGCACGCAGTCAGGGCGCGTCGAGACTATGAGGGAGCGGAAATCCATCGCACTGAGCCCTTCATCATATATCCTGCGAAGGTTACCGATACTGTCATACGTATTCGTCCAGGACTGGAAGCAGAGCATGAACTCCTCTGCCCCATACCGTCTGGCAAGGAATGCCCTGCCCCGCTCTATCTGCTCGCGTATCGACAGAAGGCGCGGGAGTATCCTTTCCGCGGTGCTCCCATCGTATCCTGAATTCCTGGAATACCCTGATTCGCTGCTCCTCTGATAGACTGCGACAGAGCCTGTTCCGTCACAGAATGCACACCCTCCGGATCTGTCAGGACGCCTGTTTGGACAGGAGAAGCCGCCATCCACGCCTATCCTGTATACATTCCGCCCATACCTCTCCCTGAGGTATGAGGAGTATGTCCGCCAGCGGGTGTACATCAGTCGATCCCGAACATCAGCGAGACACGGGGAGTCGCGGATATGTAGAGATCGAAGCCTACCTTCCCGAATGATGTCGTGAGCCCGAATGCGAAATATCCCCCGATATCCATATTATGGGCATCAAGCTCGGAATAAGGGATGAGGCTGCGAGGTCCGGGAAGCAGCGCTGCAGCATCATGGTCATGGCCGAAGAGCTCGAAGAATATGCCGGCATCGACATACATCGAGGCGGGCAGCGGGATGCGGAAGCCGCCCATCGCATAGATATAGTCAGAGGCAAGGCGCCCCATGTTGGTCACGGCGAATGCCTCCGCGAGATCTATTGGCCGCCTTATGGAATCAGTCTGACCCTCGAATATGAACTTGAATATATCAGTAGGCCCTATCACACCGCAGAAGTCCGCATGGATGGCATACGAGAGCGTGCTGGAGGGGAAATCCCCTCCGATCTCCCCTGTTATCGTCATCTCGAAGCCGTCGGATGCCGCGTCTGTCTCATCGTAGCGGTCGAAGACTATGCCAAGACCGGCATACGGATAGAGGAAATGGCCCCTTCCAAGCTCATATGGCTCAAGGCCGGAAAGATAGGAGTACTCGAACGCAAGCACAAGATCCAGGCGCAGGCTCCTGAAAGGAGTGTAGCCGATGCCTGTCTGGAAGAAGAGCCCCACATCGTTCCCGAAGATATAGCTGCTGGTACCGGGAAGCGAGAGATATGAGAGCTGCCCGTACTTCAGCCCGATTGACGAATAGAGGAACATCGAGGAGAGGAAAGGATATGATATCCCGGCATCGATGAGGATGCCGCGGTCCACCTTCACCCCGTATGTCATATTGAGGGAGCTGAGAAGCGCCATGGTACCGGAAAGGGTGAACTCAGGCGTATAGACGAAGAATGTCCTCTCGCCATCGTACCTTATGCCTATGCCGCCGGTAAGGCCCAGCGATATAGCGCCGGAAAGCGATGGGAAGTGTTCCGCCGTTACCTCGATCACGCCATCGGTCATCGAGTAGGTGACGCTCTTCAGCCCTGAATGCTGCCTTATTTCATCGAGCTCCTTCTCGAAGCGCAGTATGGTATCGTAATCCATACGCCTGCCTTCGAAGGAGGAAAGCCTCTTCCCTGCCGAGCGCGGCAGGTTCCCGTCGATGGCTATCCTCTCTATAAGCGGAGCCTCCATCGAGCCATAGCCCTTGCGGCTTCCCTTGTGGCCGCCGAGCTTCTCCTCAAGCTCATCGAAGACGAACTGAGATTCCGCAACAGCCTCCTCTCCGCGTCCTATTATCGCCTCGGCATCGCTGAATGCCGTTGCGGTGAAATCATTGACATCCGGGATTATCACCCAGTCGGCATCCCGGTAATTCTCCATGGAATTGGGTTCCGTGAGATAGTCAGCGAATGCGCTGAATGCCCCGGAGAGCGTCTCCATGCTATGGCTGCGGCCATAGATATGCATCACATCGTTCACATCTACGGCAAGGATCACGTCGGCACCGAGCTCCTCCGCGACATCGATCGGGAGGTTGTCCTCCAGGCCTCCATCCATTATATAGCTCCCATCCTCGAGACGCACAGGCGAGAAGAGGACAGGCAGGGCCATCGAAGCCCTTATGGCATCAAAGAGGGATCCGGAGGAGAACACGACCTTGCGCTTGTTCGTTATATCCGTCCCGACGGCCCTGAATGGTATCGGAAGCTTATCGAAATCGCGGATATCCAGCACCTTGGCGAGATACCTCCTGATGAGTCCGTTGAGATACTGGTCATCGATCACCCCGCTGGATGATCCTATGCCATCATGGCCGAACTCGATCGTCAGGAGGTTGGTATCGTATCCTGCGAACGGACTTGGGATCGTATCGGATCCACGGAGCGCATAGAGATGGAAGAAGTACTCGGAGATGTCGTTGCCTGTCACGATCGCCTCGATCTCCTCTCCCGTGTATCCTGCCGCATAGAACGCGCCTATGACGGCTCCCATGCTTGTCCCGACGACCATGTCGGGAACAATGCCACGGCGATCCAGCTCCTTCAGGACCGGTATATGCGCCAGTCCCTTGGCACCTCCTCCGGAAAGCACCAGGGCGAATTCCGGACGGAATACCGACGCCTGCAGCGCGCTTATCAGGACAAGTGCCGATGCCAGGCAGAGAAACAGTCTCTTCTTCCACATATCCTCACTCCAGTATGCTGCCGATGGCTCCCCTGCTGCCGTTGATGAAGGAAGGGGCATCCATCTCCTTCCGCATGGGCGGAAGCACCTTCACAGCATATATATACCCATCGCCAGCTGCGATCTTCAGTCCTTTCCCCTTCTCCAGCGCGACTATCGTACCGGGCTTCTCGGAAGGCCTCCCTCCGCCCACGGCGAATCCGCTTCCCCAGACACCGGTGATATAAAGAGGCACGCCGCCGAGAAGTCCATACGCCTTGGGCCATGGAGAGCATGCCCGGATCGTGGCATGCACCTCTGCCGCGGATGCGGAGAAATCGATATGCCCATCCTCCTTCGCCACGAATGACGTGGATGAAGGCCGCCCTTCCTGCTTCACGGCAGCACGTCCCGGATCGAGGAGCACCGGAAGGACGAATCCCGGGGCCAGGGAAGCGACCTTCCCTGACAGGCTCCCTTCCGTCTCCGTACCATCGAGCGGGATGCGCAGGACGGCATATATATCGCCTTCATCGACTCCTGCTCCTATGCTCTGCAACGATATCCCGGTCTCCCTGTCGCCATTGCGGATGGCAGCATATATAGGGGATGGACCGCGGTGGAGGGGCAGCAGCGACGGATGGACATTGAACGTCTCCCTGAAGAGCGAAAGGAAGCGGGGTCCGAATATCTTCCCATAGCAGAACGACAGGAGCGTATCCGCCCCGTATGATGCTATATGCTCCCTCGCCTCCGTCCTTATCGAAACCGGCTGATAGACATCCAGCCCCAGCTCCTCAGCCTTCTCCTTCACCGGTGACGGCAGGAGCCTCTTCCCACGCTTGCCGGGGGCATCGGGCGCGGTCAGCACCAGGGACACGAGGCCCTTGGAGGCAAGCGCCTCAAGGAGGGGCACCGCTATCGCGCCGGTCCCTGCGAACACCATCCTCATCAGACCCTTGCCTTCTGCCTGCGCCTGATGCGGTTCTTCTTCTCATATGCCTTCACGACCTTCTCCCTCTCCTTCTCATCGAGGTGATCTATATAGAGCCTGCCATGGAGATGATCGTTCTCATGCTGTATCGCGCGTGCGAGAAGACCATCGGCCTTGAGCGTGAACGCCTTGCCTGAGGCATCCTGAGCCTGGATGGTCACGGCAACAGGCCTCACCACATCATGGTAGACACCGGGAATCGAAAGGCAGCCTTCCTCATAGACACCCGTCTCTATCGAAGTCTCAGTGATCGAAGGGTTTATGAAGACAAGGGGCTTCTCCCCCCTGAGCTGTATAACGAATATCCTCTTCGGAACGCCGACCTGAGGTCCTGCAAGCCCTACTCCGTCTGCCTCCTCGAGCGTCTCGAGCATAGCCTCTGAAAGCATCCGGATCTCCGGCCCGAATTCCTTTATCTCAGAGCATTCCTCCCTGAGGACATCCTCGCCTAAAGTATATATATCCAACATACTCAGGAATGGTATACGTCAACAACGCTCTTGGCAACCATCCATAGCGGGCTGCCGGTCCTTCCAGACAGCCTCCACCGCGCTGATCACGCCTTCTATCATGGCAGAGAGGGATGTATCGGGCACCCCGACTATGATGTTGTCGCAGAGATTGACCGGGATGAGTATCCTCTTTGCATCGGATTGCCCGACAGAGGCGGCCATCGCAGGAGTCACCTCGCCGTGCATGCTGTCGGCGATCACTATGCCTACGGGCCCGATTATGACATCCGCCTTCCTCGACATCACCGCTACGGGATTCTCTCCCGTAGCGCCATGATCCGCACCTGCCCTGACCATCTGCTGCGTCGCTGTGCTGTTCGTGCCTGCCGCCATTATCACAGCCGAAGGGAAGCGCGACCTGAGCGCGGATACCACAGCCTTGCCCAGTCCGCCGCCCTGTCCGTCAATAACGAGAATATCCATACCGCGATGATGTACTTCCCGGCGCGTCATAGTCAACACTCACATCAGCGATACAGGATCCGTGTCTATCTCAAGATACGCATACGACGGGACGGTGAACGAGGAGACAAGCTCATGGGCGAACCGCAGCAGCACTGCCGGCTCGCTGCATCTGAGGAGGATATGGTACCTGTAGTACTGCGCTTTCCTCTCCACTAGGCAGGGCGCTGGAGAGAACACCTCGACGTCTCCATACTCCTCCTTCCTCTCCAGATCGCCTGCAGCCTTGCCAAGCGCCTCAGCCACAGCGCGTATCCTTTCATCGCTGCGTCCGCGGATGGTGAGATTGATGAGGCGGGAGAACGGAGGGAAGAGCGTGGCCTTCCTCTCTGCAAGCTCCTTTGCGTAGAACCTGCAGAGATCATTGTCCGCAGCAGCCGAGATGGCAGGCGCGAATGGCTGCGTGGTCTGTATTATGACGAATCCGTCATCCCTGTAGCGGCCGGCCCTGCCTGCGACCTGATGCAGAAGATCGAAGGTCCTTTCCGATGCGCGGAAATCGGGGATGGCAAGCGAGGAATCGGCATTGAGCACGCCAATCAGCGAAACAAGGGGGAAATTCAGGCCCTTGGCTATCATCTGCGTCCCCAGGAGTATATCTATATGACCGTCCCTGAAGCCCTGGAGTATCTCCTGTACCCTGCCCTTGCTTGCCGCGGTATCGGTATCAAGGCGCGCTATCCGCGCGAACGGGAAGAGGGCCTTCGCCTCCTCCTCGATGTTCTCCGTTCCGAATCCATGGGGAGAGAGCGAACGTGAGAAGCACTCCGGGCATACCGATACAGGAGGCTCCGAGAATCCGCATGTATGGCAGACCAGCCGGTTCGCATCCTTATGGTACGTGAGGGATACAGAGCAGTTGGGGCATGTGAGTATATGTCCGCACTCGCTGCATGCATAGCCGTATGTATAGCCCCTTCTGTTCAGGAAGAGGATAACACCGCGTCTGGCTTTCAGGGCTTCCCGTATGGCTGCCTCCAGCTCCCGGGAGATGCTCCGCTTCTCCCGGAGGATATTGACGACCTCGATCCTGGGATAGCGTCCTTCCCCTATGCGCTCCGGCATGTCGATGCGCCTTATCCTCTTAGCCTCCATCGCATGCCATGCCTCCAGCGATGGGGTGGCAGAGCCCATGACAAGCTGTATTCCATTCTTCCTGGCCCTGTATTCCGCCACCTGCCGCGCATGGTACCGCGGCGCACTGCCGGATTTATAGGATGTCTCATGCTCCTCATCCAGTATGATCAGGGCAAGATCGGCAAACGGCGCGAAGACACTGCTGCGCGCACCTATGAGGATATCTATCTCCCCTGCTGCGGCCTGATGCCATGCCTTCAGGCGCTGGGAGGGCGTAAGACCGGAATGGATGATGGCGACACGTCCCGAAAAGCGTGATGAGACTTCTTCGGAAAGCTGTTCCGAAAGCGTTATCTCCGGCACCATGTAGAGCACCTGATGCCCTGCGGCTATCACATCCTCCGCACGCCTTAGATAGACCTCGCTCTTCCCCGATCCGGTGACGCCGAAGAGATAGAAGATGCCGCTTCCGCTGCTCCGGAGCGCTGCAAGCGCCCTTTCCTGGCATGAAGTGAGCTTGTCTATAGCCCTGAACGAAGCCTCTGACGAGAACGGGCTGATGCCGCTTTCCCTTCGTCCGGATGGTATCATCATCGACAGATTCAGCCCCGATGGGGAGAAATACATCCAGCTCATCCATCTGGCTATATCCAGAAGCTCCTCATTGAACACGGGGGCTGCGTCTATCACGCGCTCTATCGCGCGGAGCTCATAATCGCCTTCCGGCTTCTCCTCTGAGACCGAGACGATGAAGCCTGTCATCTTCCTTCTGCCGAATGGAACGATGCAGCGTACGCCGAAGACAGCCTTATCCTCGAGTTCCGGAGGGATTGAATAGCTGTATTCCGCCTCGTAAGGCAGCTGGAGAAGGATACTGGCGTACATCAGCGTCTGCGCCCCTCCGTGCCGATCGCCTTCCTTATGAAGAGCATATCGTTCCAGATGGCGCGCCTGAGGGATGGATCGGCAGCATAATCGGCAGGGGTATACGTAACATAGGACGGTATGTGGTTGACGACGAAGCGCTCTGACCGGAATCCCTCCATCGGCAGGTCACGGCCAAGGATGTAGGCTGCGGCCTCATGCCCCATTATGACCATGGCGGACGGATCCATCTCAGACATCTCCCTGCGAAGGAAGGCACGGCAGCTTCCTGCAGCCTCTGCGCTGAAGCGCCCGACAGGGCATTTTATCACAGAGGTGAGGGCCCACTCCCCCTCCTCCAGAAGGAGGGAATCATGCCACCATGCGCGGAAAACCGGCAGGCTGGATGGGGAGAGCACCGTACCGCCTTCCGGAAACGGGATGATGAACAGCACCTTCGGATTCCGCTTGGCTATCATCGGCACGGCACCGCGCCTGCACTGATAGCCGCTGCATGCATGGCATGAAGCCGCCTCTGCGTAGAGCTCCGCAAGGCTGTCTTCCTTCACCGCCTCCTCATTCTTCCGTTCCTGCAGCGTATATGACACCGGAGCCATATCCTCCCCGAGGGGATCCGATGATATGATGCGCTCAGCCTCATCGATAAGCGCCATCAGATATTCACGCTCATTCCTGCTTTCCATGCATATCCTCGAACCATTGGTATCTATCCGGATCATAGCTCACATCCGCCAGATACAGCCCGTCAGGCTTAGCCGTGCGGAGGGCCATGTTCCTGTCCGCAGCCTCTAGCCGCCCGCGGAAGGCTTCGGGTCCCTCTCCCGCTGCGGCAGCCTCCATCATCGTTCCCACCATGCTCCTCACCTGATGATACAGGAATGCATTCCCCGCAGTCCTGTAGCGCAGCACCTCGAATCCGAAGCCGTCATGGATGATATCCCACTCGGAGATGTAGATATCGCGGACACGGGACTGCGATGGGTCGCGGGCAGATGCGAATGTCGTGAAGTCATGGGTGCCTGCAAGGGCTGAGGCATACTGCTGCAGCATCCCGATGGCAGGGAAATCACGGACGGCTGCGATATGCCTGTCATCCCACGGAAGCATCTCGCGCTCCCTCTTAAGCAGATACCAGTATTCCCTGGACATCGTAGAGAAGCGCGCATGGAAAAGAGGCGGTGCGGCTGACGATGAGAGGACCCTGATGCTCCTGGGAAGACGCGTGTTGAGTATCAGGGCGAAGCGCTCGGGATCGATTGCTGACGAAGTATCGAAATGGCACACCTGCCTGAGTGCATGGACCCCTGCATCCGTGCGACCTGAGCCGAATACCGGCACGCTGCTTCCGAGTATGCCGGAAAGCACCTCTGAAAGCGTTCCCTGCACGGAAGCGGCATTGCCCTGCGCCTGCCAGCCATGGAAGAGCGAACCATCATATGAGATCGTGAGCATTATCCTCTTCTCCCCTTCTGCGGGCAGGGAGTACTCGGATGGGCGTTTCCAGTCAGATCTCATCTTCAGCTACCACCATGGCCACCGCATATTCCCTTTCATGGCTGAGGGAGAGGTGGAGACGGAGCCCGGCTGCGGCCTCCCGGGCCCGTCCGGACAGGACGAAGAACGGCTTGCCGTCCTCATTCTCCCCGACCGCTATCTCAGGAAGGGAGAATCCCCTTATCCCCGTGCCGAGCGCCTTGGCCAGTGCCTCCTTCGCAGCAAACCGCGATGCGAAGTACTCCGATCGTGCAGAAGGCGCCGCAGCGATCTCGGATGGGGCGAATATCCTGGCAAGAAGCCGTCCTTCCATGCCGTCGAAGCGGCTTACCCGGGAGATATCGACACCGATGCCCCTTATCATCAGAACTCCTCGAAGAGGATCCTGACGCTTGACGGACGCGCGCTCACGGTCAGGCCGTCCCGTGTGTATATGTCATCAGGATATGAGAGCCCGACAGGAACGCGGACTATGCCTGCCCCATCTACTGCGGAGAAATCAGCAGAGGCCTCTATCCCCTCTGGATCGACGAGATAGATTATGCTGTCGCTCCCTGTTATGACGATATCGACAGTATCGGGAACAAGTGATGCTGCCCTGTAGGACTCAGGCAGCGTGACATCCAGCGGTACTGTGACCACCCTGTCATTGACATTGAGGAACCTGACGGACACGACGATCGCAAGGGCAATGATGAAGGAGAAGACCTTCGCCACCCAGTTCTGGAGGATTCCCGACAGGAGCTTGCTCTGCTTCATGTGGCCTCTCCTTCCGCATTCTCCTTCTGCTGCGGCTCATCCGGAAGCACATCGCGGAAGCTCAGCAGCTTCAGCAGCGTCTTCTTTATCGTGTCGGATGAGAGATCATAGTAGATATTCGCATTGTATGCCAGGGATATCGCTCCGGTCTCCTCGGATACGACGAGGATCACGGCATCGGACTCCTCTGCCAGCCCCAGCGAGGCCCTGTGCCTCGTGCCGAACGTAGCCTTGATGTTCCTCTGCTCAGAAAGAGGCAGATAGCATGCGGCATAGGTTATCCTTCCGCCCTGTATCACGCATGCGCCATCATGGAGCGGCGTATCATGATCGAATATGGTGAGTATCAGAGTGGATGACAGATCCGCATTGAGCTTCGTGCCTGAATCGAGGATCGACTGTATATCGGTATGGCGGGGGAAGACGATGAGGGCGCCTCTCTTCTTCTCCACGAGGATATTGCAGGCGTTGAGTATCGAATCTATCTGGTCACCTGTCGTCTGCTGCGAGCGGAAGAACCTCGATTTCCTGGTGAACGAGGATGAGAATGCCCTCCTCAGCTCAGGATGGTAGAAGACACAGATCAGCATCAGGAACGGTACAGCCAGCATCCTTATGATCGCCGTGAGCACATCGAGCCTGAGCACAAGGCACAGCAGATACGCGACCACTGCAGCGGCAAGCACCCCGATGACCTCCGTGGCCTTCGTGTCAGCAATGGCTATGTAGATGCGGTAGATCACGACAGTGAGCACGGCAATCTCCGCAAACAGCCTCAGGTAATCATAGACGCTCAGCTCTGCAAGAACATCGAACACTCAGCTCTCCTCTCCGGCACTCATCCAGCCGAGGGTACGGCTTACTGCCTTCTTCCAGAATCCTATCTTGTTTTCACGTTCTTTGCCACCCATCGTAGGCAGCCATCTCATCTGCTCCTTCCAGTATCCGCGCAGCGTATCCGTGCTGTCCCACAGCGATACGGTCAGGCCTGCGGCGTAGCAGGCGCCAAGGCATGTCGTCTCGACTATCTGCGGCCTTATCACGGGGACGCGCATGATATCCGCCTGGAATGCCATCAGCGGGATGGAATTCGTCATGCCTCCATCGACCTTCAGGCTTGTCACCTTTATCCCGCTGTCCATCTCCATCGCGCTGAAGATATCGTTCGCCTGGAATGCCGTCGCCTCCAGCACTGCACGGCAGATGTGCGCACGGGTAGCATAGCCCGTGAGTCCTGCGATCACTCCGCGGGCATCGCTGCGCCAGTATGGAGCGAAGAGGCCTGAGAAGGCCGGGACGATATATACACCTCCGTTATCCGGCACGGATGCTGCAAGGGCATCAAGTTCCTTAGGCGAGGATACCATCTTCAGCTGGTCGCGCACCCACTGGACAAGCGATCCGGCGACAGCCACTGAGCCCTCGAGTGCATAGTGCATCTTCCCGTCCCCTATCCTGTATGCGGCCGTGGTTATGAGCCCATGGGATGAGAAGCAGAGATCCTCGCCTGTATTGGTGAGCATGAAGCAGCCTGTGCCGTACGTGCATTTCGACTCCCCCCGGGAGAAGCAGGCCTGTCCGAAGAGAGCGGCCTGCTGGTCACCGAGCATTCCGGCAACAGGCACTTCCGCTCCGAGAGGGCCGGACGGATCGGTATAGCCGAAGATCACTCCGGAGGATGACACGATGTCAGGAAGGAGCGAACGGTCTATCCCTGTCGTCGACAGCAGCCAGGGATCCCATTCCCCTGTGGAGATGTCCATCAGCATATAGCGCGAGGCATTCGTCACATCCGTGACTATCGCGCGGCAGCCCGTAAGGCGTGCGGCAAGATAGGAATCCATGGTGCCGAAGACGATGCTCCGGCTCTCCGCAGCCTTCCTCACACGAGGGACATTATCCAGCAGCCAGCGGATCTTGCTGGCTGAGAAATACGGCGAATAGAGAAGACCGGTACGCTTCCTCAGCTCCTCCTCCGGAAGGACCTGCGAAAGCTCGGCAAGGTACGCCTCCCCACGCAGATCCTGCCAGACTATTGCATTGTGCACCGGCTTCCCTGTCGTCCTGTCGTATGGAACGATGGTCTCCCTCTGGTTCGTGATCCCTATCGCGCTGAGATCGGATCCGGAAAGCCCTGCGCCCTCAAGGGCGCTGCGGATGACCTTGCAGGTGTTCTCCCAGATCTCCTCGGCATCGTGCTCGACCCAGCCCGGACGGGGATATATCTGCCTGTGCTCGATCTGCGCAGACGAGACAGCGCAGCCCTTGTCGTCGAATATCATGAAACGGGTGCTCGTGGTACCCTGGTCTATCGCTCCTACGTATCCCATAGGATGATTATACCACAGCTATCACTGCGGAAGGCTCTGCAATGCGAACGGGAAGCGCGACTGCTCGGCATTCCTCCTGTCGCATATCGCGGCGATCGAGATACCTGCGCGAAGGCAATCGGCGAACGCACGTCCGCCTTCCCTGACGGCCTCCTCATCAAGGGAGAGGATCTCGCACTGCTTGCGGTATCTGTCCTCATCGCTTATGCGGTATATGATCCGCCTTATGTCCACAAGGGACCTTATCGCGGGGACAGAGGGCCTGAGATCCCGTGACAGCACGCCGATCACTGCATCGTCGATGCTCTCCGCATCTATCCGGATATCCTCGGCAGCCGACAGGAAATCATCGATAGTGGCATCGAGGCGGGGATCGCGGTAGGAGTAGAACGTGAAGTACCTCTCCGTATAGTCGATATAGGCACCGGTGCCATACGCACCGCCCTTCTCCCTTATCCGCTTCCACAGGACAGTGGAGGAAAGGATCGAGAGGTAGATGCGGACTGCAGACGAGATCGGCTCATCCATGCCGGGCGCACGGCCTGCGATCCCTATGAATGAGACAGAGGAGGAAAGCGTGCGGGCCATCGCGGCAGGAAGGGCCGGAACAGCATGCTCCGTCCTTTCCATGCCTCCACCGCAGGGGATTGCGGAGATGAACGAGCGTGCAGCCCCTGCTGCCCTTTCCATATCCTCATCCTCCGCCGTGACATGGACCATGATCCTGTCCCTCGATATGATCCTGCTGCGGAGCGAAAGCATCCTTTCCCCCAGGGCAGCCATATCAGAGGAGAGCATCTCCTCCACCGTATACCAGCATGTCACCCCGGAGAGCCTCTCCCCGATATACAGCGAAGGCGAGAGGGAAGCCGCCGCAAGCGATGAGGCATATGTATGCCCGCTCTGCACGACGGAACTCGAGAAATCGGTAGCGATATCCGTGAGGGCGGCCTTTATCCTCTGCTCATCTCCGACCAGTCCTTCCAGGAGGATCCGCCTTATGAGGCCGAGCCCTTCCTCCTGCAGCTCTGGAAGCGACTTGAGGCGGCAGACAAGGAATATCCTCTCCCGGCCATCAGATGCCGCCCCTGACTCGATATAGAACGCATAGCCTCCGGAGACGAAGCGGAGCTCCGTGCCGAGGGCAGAATAGTCCATGCCGGGAATACCGCACATCGAGAGCAGCCGTGCGAGTATGTTCGCATCATCCAGCCCGCCATAGTCCAGGTCCGAGATATCGAAGAGGATATCGGTATAGACAATGCCTCCCGTCCCCATCGGAGCTACGGCAAGGGAGCCGTCGATGGTGTGCTCTATCCTGTCGAAGCGCCGGGGAAGATCGGAGCGCCTCAGACGCGGGATCGTCATTACAGCCTCCTCGCTGTCCGGGGAATGCTGGAAGGAAACGAAAGCCTGCTCCCTGGCTTCCGAATACTCCCCTTTCCTCTTCTCCAGGACTGAGGCTATGGCCTTCTCTATCTCCGATCCGTGATCCTTATCCTTGCGCACGACGGAGAGGAGCCTGTGCGGATTCTCCACCAGGGATGACATCAGCCATTCCTCGAAGAAGCGCGGATTATCCTCCCATGCCTTCCGTATCGAGCGTATCGTATCCACCGGAGCGAGGAAGAGCGCGGGATCGCCGCCGAACGTAAGCGCCTTCTCTGCCTGGAAGAACAGCCTCATGCCCTGCGGTATTCCTCCGGGGATCTCCTTCGTGGAGAACTCCATCCTCCTTATCGCAGCCTCGACAGCCTTCCTGTCGAATCCGGCAGAGGCTATCTCCCTGAGCGCGGAGAGGATGAAGTCCTCTATCTCCTCCGCCCTGCCGGGATCCGCACCCGAGAATCCCGCGCTGAACGTGAGTTCCCTGTAGCTGGAGCTCATGCCGCTCTCGGAGGAAAGGTCCTTGCCGAGACCTGATTCCGCTATCGCCTTGTAGAGCGGGCATCCCGGAGAGCCCAGCAGGATATCCACCATGAGCGACAGAAGCGTGCTCTCACCGGGCGTGGCATTGTCGCCGAGAAGCCAGGATACCATCACCGATGAATCAGTATCGCCATCCTCTGCGGATGAGACCGCATCAAAGCGCCGCGGCTCCTTCCAGCGCTCAGCAAGCCCTATCCTCTCTATGCGGCGTCCCTTATCACGGCCGGAAAGGTATTCCCTGTCAAGCAGTTCCAGCTTATCGGTTATGTCCATGTCACCATAGAGGAAGAGCGAGAGATTCGCAGGAGCGTAGAAGCGCCTGTATGCATCGAGGTACTCTCCGTATGACAGCTCGCATATCTCCCTGGCATCGCCACCAGACTCATACTGATATGGCGAATCACCGAAGAGAGGGCGCGTGGATGCAGAGGAGACCACATATCCATGCTCCGCCATCTCCCCGAGCATCTCCGAGAAGACGACGCCTTCGAAATGCAGGCCTCCTTCAGAGGATATCCTTATGCCCTCCTGCATGAATGCCTCCTCCCGCAGCAATGGCGAGAAGACGGCATCCGTATAGACGGAAAAGAGATTATCGAAATCCCTGGCGACCGTGGATGCTGCGGGGAAATAGGTCCTGTCCACACCGGTAAGCGCATTGAGGAATGTATTGCAGCTGTTGCGCACCAGATGCATGAATGGATCCTTGACAGGATAGCGGCTGCTTCCTGACAGCACCGTATGCTCTATTATGTGGGCAATGCCCCTGCTGTTCTCCGGCGGCGTATACGCCGTATACGAGAAGAAGCATTCGCTGTCGCTGCAGGCGACATAGTAGACAGTGAATCCCGTTGCCTCATGCTCAAGGAGGATGCCCTCCGCCCTGTAGTCAGGAAGCGAGGAGACCTTCCTCACCCTGAATCCCGATACGATATCCCCTTCCCTGAATCCGTGCATGGAAGAAAAATACCCCAGAGCGCATCTTTTCTCAACAATGAAATTGACAGCCCCGCCGCCACAGCCTACCCTTTCAGCATGCGTTTCATCGGACCACATGTATCGATAAAGGACAGCATCGCCCTTGCCGTGGGCAGAGCTGCCGCGCTTTCCGCCACAGGCTTCGCCCTCTTCACCAAGAACCAGAGGGTATGGAGCGCACCTCCGCTGAAGGCAGAGGAGGCAGCAGCATTCAGGAAGGCGATGGACAGCAATGGCTATGCATCGCGTGCAGTGCTGCCGCATGCAGGCTACCTCATAAATCCCGCCACTCCTGACGAGGATCTGAGAAGGAAATCCCTGTCGCTCTTCCTGGATGAGGCTGGAAGGACCGCAGATCTCGGCCTGGATACGCTCAACATCCATCCGGGGGCATACAGGGAAGGAAGCATGGAGGATGGCGTGAAGCGCGCAGCTGCCATGATCGACGAAGTCCTTGCCGCCATTCCCGGGATAAGGATAGCGATAGAGAATACATCGGGCGCAGGCACAATCCTTGGATCGTCATTCGAGGAGCTCGATATGCTCCTTTCGGAGATAAGGCACAGCAGCAGAGCCGGATTCACCCTCGATACAGCCCATCTCTACGGAGCAGGCTATGATGTGAAGGGCGATCCTGACGGGGTCCTCGACAGCTTCTTCTCACGCTTCGGGAAGGACAGGCTCTTCGGCATGCATCTCAATGACTCGAAGGTTCCGCTTGCATCCAGGAAGGACAGGCATGAGAGCCTGGGGCATGGCCTGATAGGATACGAGCCGATTGCACAGATCGCAGGACGAGAGGAGACACAGGGGATACCCCTGATACTCGAGACTCCTGACGAATCCCTCTGGAAGGACGAGATCAGGATGCTTATGGAAGCCTAGAGATGCGAGAGGAACATGCCGGCGGCTATCTCCGCACCCCGCCTGAGGGAATCATATCCGGCCTCCTCTTCGCTCTCCCCCCTTCCTGCGGCATATGAATCCTGCTGGATATAGGGCAATGCGGACTGTCCGCTGTACGCAGACAGCCGGGATTCCGAACGTGCGTATGATACCCCGCCGCCTTCTGCGGAATCCACGATCCCTATCCTGAGTATCACGTAATCCTCCATACCAGGGTACTCCCGCCTGAGATAGGAAAGCACCTCCCCCTCATCATCGCCTATGCCCTGGACAATCGTGAACGGCTGCGCATATACGGAAGATAGGAAAGCCGAGAAAGCTGCAGCAGCCTCGCTGCCCGGCATCATCATGCCATCCTGGTCATACGATGTGACGGATATGATCGTCGATGAGCTGTCCAGCCTGCCGCTGTCGGCATAATCGAAGCGCACGGTCTTCTCATCCAGAAGCGACATGAAGTCCTCTATGAATCCTTCTCCGGCCTTGGCAGCTATGGATGCCAGCAGGTCTTCAGGCACATCGACTGAGAATCCGATGCTTCCCCTCCTCACCGTATAGGGATTGACCTTCACGAACCGCACCCGGCCGTTATCGCCTGTCATCGCGGAAACGGAAGCCCCGGTCTCATTGCCTTCGCCATCGACCATCGTATATGAGGCACGTATCATCCCTGAGACCACAGGAGGATGGAAGAACCCCTTTGCCCGCTCCATCCGCACAGTTACCTCCGTGCCCGGTCCGGGGTCCCTGAGGCTCAGCTCGATGTTCCCGAGGATTTCCATGGCACGCCCAAGGAGATTCCCCGGGGTATGGCCAGGATCCGTCACAGGACCTGAGAGGGATTCATCCAGGGCTTCGAGGATATATGCAAGGGACTCGGTATCCCTGTTGTTCCTATAGGCTTCGAGCGCTGAATCGAGATAGCCCGCTATTGTTCCTGTACGCTCAAGCGCTTCCGCATACTCCTGGCTCCGGCTGCTGTAGTACCTCTCCTCGGGGGTCTCTGCAAGGGCGAAATAATGGATCCTGCCATTGCCCGGTGCGGAATACCTGTCCGTTATCCGCGTTCCGAGCTCCTCTATCCCGTCTGTCGACAGGAGCTCCCTGTAATACAGCCCAGTGACCTCATATCCAAGATCCATGCTCATCTGCTTGAGCAGATCGAGATATGCAGCGCTCCTGGCCTCTGCCTCGTTGCCGCCTGTCCCTGATCCGACAAAGACCACGACTCCGCTCCTCACGGGCCGCATCCTTATCCATTCAGGTCCCTCGGAGAGGGTGAATGTGCTGCATGAGGCTGCAAGGATAATCACGAGAATCGGTAAAAGCCTCCTCACCAATCGCCTCCTGCCCCGAGCACCATCGTATGCACTCCCTGTATGTTCTGGTATCCGATGCGCCAGAAGAACGAGGGAGAGGCCCTGTGCTCATAGAATATGGAGAATACAGCCCTCCAGTCGAAGGAATCCCCCATTCCCATCAGCATCGAGACGCTTCCTCCGATCCTTCCCTCCTCCACAAGCGTGAATCCGGCCTTCGGGAATATGCGGGAGAGATTGAGATACGCCTCGATTCCTATTCCGCCATAATAGAAAAGCCTCTCACCGGAATACCTCACTGCGGCGGATACGATCGGCACGAACGGATAGATCAGATCGGTCCTTCCGATGGACAGCATGGCCAGTATCTCGGGGGAACGGAAATCAAAACCGGAGGAGACTGTCAGCATCGTCTTCCATTCCCCGGCATCCTGCAGGGCAAGGCCTGGCATCGGGGAGGCGATATATACAGGATCAAGGACAATGGCCTCATCATAGACCTCCCCTGTCTCGAAGACCCCCCTTGTCCGTCCAAGGATATCCACTGCCTTGAGCCTCGTTCCCCTCCTGTAATGCCTGTCAGGAAGGAATGAATATGAGCCATCAGTGATGTAATCAAGGCGTGGACGGGAAGGCGCATACAGCGATTCCTCATACATCAGGATGCTCTCTGTCTGCTCTGAGACGGACTCGAGAAGCTCCTCCCTCGTCCCTCCCACGGCTTCAGCCTTCAGCTCCCCGTCTCCGAATGAGAGCATGAAGGATGCATATATGCGGCCGGGGAACAGCGTACTGTCCTCTGAATACCCGGAAGCATTGAAATCGATATCCCCTCGGCCATATGTGCTGCGTCCTGCAGATTCCGCAAGCGCTGAGAGGACATCATCAGGAATAGTCCCGTCAGAGACGATATGCGATGCGGCAAGTGGAAGCATGGCAATGAGCATGATTGCGAGGATCAACCGCTTCATCTGGCCCACTCCTGTATTATCGCGAGCATCAGCTCCGCGCTCCTCTCCATCGCCTCCAGCGCGATCCACTCCGAAAGCGAATGGAAGCAGTGCCCTCCAGTATATAGATTAGGAGAAGGTATGCCGCGTTCTGCCAGCCTGGCACCATCCGTACCTCCCCGCACCTTCCCGAACGATACAGGAAAGCCGAGCTTCCCCGCAGCGCGCACTATGGCTTCGGAAGGGAACGGGTCGCGGAAGGAAGCCTCACCCATGTTCCTGTACTGATCCTGGATATCCGCATCGATGCGGACATGGTATGCCAGCGATACAGCCTCTGCGATCGCACGTACCGCAGCCTTGCGCCGCTCCAGCCCTTCTGCCTCGAAATCCCTGAGATGGATCGTGAAGGAGGTCTCTGCAACGCTTCCCTCGATTCCATCCGCGCAGAAATAGCCATAGCTTCCATCAGTGGCCTCGGGGCTCTCTGCCTGAGGCAGCGCGCTGATCATGGCAGCCGCAGCTGTCACTGCATTGTGCATCCTGCCCCGCCCGGAACCGAAATGCGTGGCATCCCCATGTATCCGGATGACGGCGGAAGCTGCATTGAAGCACTCGGTCTCCACTTCACCTTCCCTTCCGCCATCGAGCGTGTAGCAGCATGAGCTCCTCATCCATCCGAAGGGGAAGGAATCCATACCGCTTCCTGTCTCCTCATCGGGGGTGAAGAAGACCTCGATCTCCGGATGCGGGATCTCTGGATGGGATGCGAGATAGGATATGACTTCCATTATTATCGCAGCACCGGCCTTATCATCCGCGCCCAGAAGCGTCGTACCATCACCCGTTATGACAGTACCGCCGCGGTAGAGCGCGAGATCGGGATTCTCATCAGCCTTTATCGTGATGCCGCCAAGCTCTATGTCAGATCCGTCATAATCATCCCAGACACGGGCCTTCACCCCGTTGCCTGGGACATCATCAGCGGTATCGACATGGGCCATGAAGCCCACAGTGCGGCTGCCGGCATTGCCTGGAAGCCGTCCCATCACGACCTTCTCGCTTCCATAGACGGCATCAATCCCCGCCTCCTGAAGCTCTGAGAGGAGGCGGAGCAGGAGCCTTTCCTGCCCTTCGGATGTAGGACGCCGCCTGCCTGCCAGCTGAGGCAGGCTCATCGTATCGTATGCTGTATAATCCAGGAATCTGCCAAGAAGGCCGCTGAATCTTCCCATATGGCCATTATCTCACATATCGGTATAAGAATCGACGGGCGGCTCAGGCAGTGAAATTATACTTCTCAAGCATGGGCTTCACATCATCTGCGATGCCATAGATCGTGAAGATCCCGATGATGATGGCCGTTACTACAGGACCACGGCCCAGGGACTGGCTGATCCCCATCATCGATGATGCGATCCCCCAGTAGACGAAAGGCTCCGTCGTCACGTTCTCAAGCCAGTTCTCGAATGTCTGCCCGGCATCCTTGCCTGTATTGTAGTACTCGATGACAGCCATTATGGATGCAGCTGTGATGCCTGCGGCTATCGCGACGGCGGCAGCGGCGGCGACCTTGCCCCAGAGTATGACATCAGGCACGAATGCATAGACGATTGCCGCGGTGAGAAGCACCGCGCTCTTTATCACGAGCTTGGTGAGATCCTGATGGAAGGCTTCCCGCTGGGATGGGGTCAGCACGCGCATGATGCCTTCGGCTTCGCGGAAAAGCCTCTCCTCGGCCTCCTTCACCTTCTCCCTGGCCTCCTCAAGCTCCTCGGCAGGGGCAAGGGGGCGGGCTGCTGCGAATACCTCCTCGGGATCGCTGTAATCGGAGGAGGAGACCACGAATCCAAGATACTCTCTCCCCATCTCCTCTGCCATCGCCCTTTCAGCGATATCATAGCCATCCATGCCATCCAGCAGTCCCCGTACAGGGAGATCATCCTCCACGAACTCCCGGACCTCATCGAGATACATATCTATGGCCCTGCCCGATGCCGATACCAGGGCAGAAGCCGACACGGCGCCCGGGGATTGCGGCATAGTGCACGAAACCACGAGGATGGCGATTATCATCAGCACCGAAACACCATTGCTGATCGTTGTTCCTGCATTCCTCATTCTCTTCCTCCTTTCATGGGATTGATACACCAGCGATAAGCGACAGCCTCAGCTTCGAGTACTGAGGCACTGCCTCCTGAAGCTCTCCGAGCCTGTCTGCACTGGTGCTGAAAAGATCGAGCACCGCAATGCGCGGCTCCAGATAGAACCATGGGAATGTGATGGTCCATCCAGCCATGACCTCGGAAAAGGCCAGGATCCTGTCCTCCGGCGCCTCAAGCCCCCAGAAGACACCGAGCCTCAGCGCGGATACGCCGATATGGAATCCCTGGCCGTCAAACGGATACACCGATACGGCGAATCCCGATTCGATGAAATCAAGCTCATGGCTGAATGAATGCGAATATCGAAGAGGAACGGTTATCCTTATATTCCCGAACCGATATGAAGCTTCTGCATCAAGACGCATTGCTTCATAGAGGAATGAATCAAGGCATCGCAGATCCACTCCTACCTGCCATGATGGATGCAGGACCCCGATGGGAATGATGATATACATAAGAAGGAAAAGCCGTCTCATGCCATAAGGCTAGACGGCCTGGAAGAAACGCATAAGGGGCAAGAGCGGACATCACTCCCAGCCAAGAGCCTTCCGCAGCTCAGCTTCCTTGCCCTTTATGCTCCGGGAGACGAATCTCACCTCCTTCGTTTCGCCGGCAAGGGAGAGAGCGAGGCCGCTGTGGTGGGTATCGACCTTCTTCATGGTATAGCCATCCACTGACTGCGCGAAGCATGACCAGGCAGGATTGACGCCTCCCTTCTCGCTCCTGCGTACATAGAAGACGAGCTCGGAAGACGTTACCGCAAGGGCACCGCCCTGCAGCTCCTCGCCATTATCGGAGATCATCGAGCATCTCAGATAGAGGAAATCATCATCACGGACCTTCGCGATCATCTTCCTGGTGACGACTGATGTGATGACGTAATATATCCCGACAAGGGCAAGAAGCGGGAAGAGAAGCGGCCAGATGACCATGTATCTGAATGCCGCATTATAGACGAATATGCCGAACACGGCGAGGATGAGGAAAAGCACGGTCCTCTTCATAAGCCGAACACTCCCGCAGCCTCCTCGAGATCCGCTGCAGCCTCTACGGCCTGCCGGTGCTTCGGGTCGGAGAGCACCTTCGCTATATCGGCAAGGAGAAGCACATGATCCGAGGATGGATGGGAAGGGATGAGGATGAGGATGAAGAGATGCACTGCCTCCCCGCCCACATGTATTCCTTCCCGGGACACCCCTATCACACCATCTGCCTCCTCTACGGAATCCGTACGTGCATGCGGGATCGCAACGCCGTTCCCGATTGCCGTAGAACCTTCCTTCTCGCGCCGGAGCACGGCCTCGGCTGCTGCATCCCTATCCGAGGCTGCACAGCATGAGCACAGCTCCTTTATCGCCTCCTCTGCCGTGCGTGCCTCAAGAGATGGGATGAATGCGGAGAAAACTGATCTGTCCATGACCGGAAGTCTATCAGAAAGAACGCTTCTCAGGGAAGTTGGCAGGAATCGAAGGCCGCTGCGTATAAGGAATCAAAGGAGGGCATCATGAGGAAACACGTATACGCATACCTCATAATAGCCGTAGCGTCGCTGCTGCTCTCTGCATCATGCGAGGGACAGCAGGGCAATGCGACGCTGAGGGTCAACATCCAGAAGCAGAGGGCAATCGCCCCTGAGGATTACCCTCTGGAGATAGAATCGTACAGGGTCTCCGGAGCAGGTCCGTCCGGGGCCTCCTTCTCGGTGGAGACAAGCAGGCAATCAGTGACGATAGAAGGCCTTGCCATCGGTGAATGGAAGCTAAAGGCAGAAGGATTGAACAGCAATGGCGATGCGCTTGTCGCCGGCGAGGCCATGCATAGCCTGTCAGGCACCAACGGAACGGTATCGATAGAGCTGTCGGCAGCAGCAGGCATCGGCAACGTATCCATCGTGCTTGATTGGGATACCGGGGAAATACGATCCACCCCTGATATATCGGCATCCCTTGTGCCGATAGCACCGGGAGGAGAGACGGTGAAGATGGCTGAGGAGAGCATCGATACGCGCAGCGGAGAAGCCGTGTTCACTGCAGACGGAGTCCCTTCGGGTCCTTATATCCTCGCAGCCGAGATATTCAGCGGGGAGACGAAGGCCGGAGGTGCCGCGGCTGCCCTGCAGGTCGTCAGCGATCTCGCCTCCGAAGGCACGCTGGGCTTCATGGACGGGGAAGCTGGTGACAGCAGCCCCGCAGAGCTCCTGAACGATGAAGGAATCGCGATAGCATGCAGCATCGGAGAGACTGGAACAGTGACTGCGGACAAGGCCTTCACGGCAGAACTTTCATCAGGAACCGATGATATGGATGGATTCCTCATCTCATGGTATCTCGATGGAGTCCATGCAGGAGATGGTCCTCAGGCGGAAATAACCGCCGAGGAGGGCTTCCATCGCCTTGATGCCATAGTCTCATCATCGCTTCTTGGCCCGGCTTCATGCGCGACGATCCATTTCATGGCTGAGAAGGCTGCGGATCCCGGGATACCTGTCGTGCAGGGCATAGCGCTGGACGGCGAGGATGTCTCGCTCGGATATGATTCGATAGCCATATTCCTTCCTGATGGCAAGCTCATGATGATCTCGAATGAGGAAAGGACGGTGCAGATAGCCTCCACCGAGCATGGCAGCATCTCCATCGAGAGGGAATACCCGTTCTCCTCGATCGGGATATCAGGGACGGTTGCCGGAGCCGCAGCTGCAGATCTCTCCGCCTCGATGTCCAAAGTCCTCATCGGCGCGAATGACCCGCTTGAGGTCAGGGTCTACAACTACAGTCCGATATCATCGACGCTCTCGCTCTATGCAGAGGACGACGGGAACGTCATATTCCCCTTCACCGAGGATACGCCTGCTGGCAGCATCGAGGCTGTCTATATGGCACGGGGGATAGAAGCCGGCGGATGCGTTCCGGGAATACTGATGCTGAAGAATGCCGATGGCAGCAGGATAGCGGGCGTATTCGTGAACCTCACATCCTCCACCGGGGATGATGGGCAGTTCTACGGGACGCTGGGTGGATCAGGGATGTCGCCGTCCGGAGTCAGGCTCCTGTCGGGATCGGTAAGCGGAAACGGAGCGCTCTTCACCTACAGCACCGACATCATCATGAGCTCGCAGAGCTGCCGGTACAGCGAGTCATATGGAGGTGATTATTCGCTGCATGTGACAAGCGCTACCGGGTTTGCCCCCGAAGACGAGCATCTGGCCTCAGGGCTGGTATGCGCCTCCCTGATAGCCGATGACATAATGCTGCTCTTCGGAGACTATGAGGCAATCGTCGATATATCTGGAGGAAGCAGATGGAAGGTGCTCAGCGAGGATCGCCGCAGCGGAACGAAGATCGCCCTCACCGCAGCAGATGACTTCAGATATGCATACTGCATCGACGGAAGCACGGATGAGCTTGTGGCAATGAGGATAGAGCCTGGCGGAAGGGCCGTGACGGAAATAGGAAGGACTGCGCTGCCTGAACACGGCTGCGATACGATAGCGCTCTCCCCAGCCGGCACAGAGATGGTGGCATACAGCGCGATGGATACGGATTCCCTGACGATAATGCGAATCGGGCAGTGAACAACGAAGCAGCCACCGCTTCCGGTGGCTGCAGCATGTACGTATCAGTCCCTGCTGTCCTTATAGAGCGGTGTTGCCTGATACTCCGTATGCAGGAGATGATGGGCCTTCTCAGAAAGCGGAGTGCCGAGATAATCAGCATAGAGCTTCTGTATGGAAGGATTCTGATGCGAGCACCTCTTCACGCTCCTCTCATCATCCTCGTACAGTCCCTCGATCCTCTCCTGGCGGACCTCGTCATCCGTACCGTAAGGCTGTCCACCGCCAGCGATGCAGCCGCCGCGGCATGCCATGATCTCAACGAAGTCGACATCGGACGGCCGTCCTGCTGCCTTATCGGCCTTGATCTGGTCGAGCAGCGGCTTCGCGTTCGCCATTCCATGCACGACAGCGACACGGACCTTCTTCCCATCCACATCCACCTCTCCGCGCTTGATCTCATCCAGACCGCGGACAAGCTTCACCTCAGGATCGGCAAGCTCCTTGCCTGTGATGCCGTAGTATGCGGTCCTGATGGCAGCTTCCATGACACCTCCGGTCACGCCGAAGATCGTAGCGGCACCGGTGTACTCGCCGATCGGGCTGTCTGCCTCGCTGTCGGGAAGGTTCCTGAAATCAAGGCCGCGGGACGCTATAAGGCGAGCGATCTCACGTGTGGTAAGCACGAGATCGACATCCCATTCACCGCTTGAGGCAGCATGCTCGCCATCCCTTCTGATCTCGACCTTCTTGGCCGTACAGGGCATGATGGCGACGGAATACACATTCTTCCTGTCGATTCCGACCTTGTCAGCCCAGTATGCCTTGGTGATCGCTCCCTGCATCATCATCGGGCTCTTGGCAGATGAGAGATTCTCGAGAAGCTCCGGATAGTACTCCTCCACATAGGCGATCCAGCCGGGGCAGCAGGATGTGAGCTGAGGCATCACGCCATTGTTCTTTATCCTGTCGATGAGCTCGTAGCCCTCTTCCATGATCGTCAGGTCCGCGCCGAAGTTCGTATCGAAGACATAGTCGATCCCGAGCATGCGGAGCGCTGTATAGAGCTTCTTCGTGGAGATCTCACCTGGCTTGAGGCCGAATTCCTCTCCGATTGCCACGCGCACTGCAGGAGCCATCTGTACAGCGACGGTCTTCTCCGGATCCGCGATTGCGTTCATCAGGTCCATCGTATGATCCTGCTCATAGATAGCGCCTACGGGGCAGTGCGTCACGCACTGTCCGCACTTGATGCACGGGCTGTCATTGAGCGGAAGATGCGCAGCGGGGCTCATCGTCGTCTTCTCGCCCCTGCCTATGAACTCAAGGGCATATACTCCCTGGAGTCCCTGGCAGACCTGGACGCAGCGTCCGCACTTGATGCACTTCTCGGGATCGAGGACTATCGCATTCGTCGAGCGGTCCTTCCTATCCTCTGCGAGCCTCACCTCGAAAGGCTGCTCACGCACGCCGTATTCGATTGCCAGCTTCTGCAGCTCGCACTTGTTGTTGCGCGTGCAGAGAAGGCATGATGACGGATGCGTCGACATCGTCAGCTCGAGGATCGTGCGCCTTACATTGTAGAGATCCTGATCATGGGTGATGATCTTCATGCCCTCGGCAGCAGGAGTCGCGCATGCACGGATGATCTTGGCAGATCCTACCTGCTTGCAGACGCAGAGCCCGCATGATCCGAACGGCTTGAGATCCGGATGATAGCACAAGGTAGGGATCCTGATCCCCGCCTTCCTGGCAGCCTCAAGGACGGTTGTCCCCTCAGCCACCTCAACATCGATTCCCTGTATAGTAAGATGAATCATCATTAACCTCCTAATGAACCTCGATGGCCGAGAACTTGCAGGTATCCTTGCAGACTCCGCACTTGATGCATACGTTCCCATTGATCTTATGCGGCTTCTTCACCTCTCCGGAAATAGCTCCGACAGGGCACTTGCGCGCACATGCCGTGCATCCGATGCACTTCGAGGGGTTTATCTCGTAGCTTATGAGCTTCTTGCACTTTCCGGACGGGCACTTCCTGTCGATGATATGGGCCTTGTATTCCTCCGGGAAGAAGCGCAGCGTGGAGAGAACCGGGTTCGGAGCGGTCTGGCCGAGAGCGCAGAGCGATCCGATCCTCATGGCATGGGCGATCTGCTCGATCTGCTTCAGGTCCTTCTCCTCTCCATTGCCGTTCGTGATCTTCTCGAGGATATTGCAGAGGCTCTTCCCGCCGATGCGGCATGGAGCGCACTTCCCGCAGGATTCGTCGACAGTGAAGTTGAGATAGAACTTCGCGACATCGACGATGCAGTCATCCTCATCCATGACGATCATACCGCCGGATCCCATCATCGAGCCGATCTTCTGCAGGCCTCCGAAGTCGATAGGAGTATCGAGGTTCGCCTCTGTGATGACACCGCCGGAAGGACCTCCTGTCTGCACTGCCTTGAACTTCTTGCCGTGGGCGATACCGCCGCCGATATCATATACGATCTCACGGAGCGTCGTTCCCATCGGGACCTCCACGAGTCCAGAGTTGCAGATCTTGCCTGTAAGCGCGAAGACCTTCGTTCCATGGCTGTCGGGAGTGCCGATCGAAGCGAACCACTCGCCTCCCCTCGTGATGATCTCAGGGACATTCGCCCATGTCTCGACGTTGTTGATGACAGTCGGCTTGCCCCAGAGTCCCTTGGAAGCCGGGAATGGCGGACGGGGCTGCGGCATTCCGCGGTGGCCTTCGATGGACTGGAGGAGAGCTGTCTCCTCGCCGCACACGAATGCTCCTGCACCGAGCCTTATCTCTATATCATAATCGAAACCGGATCCGAGGATGTCCTTTCCGAGAAGGCCGTATTCCCTGGCCTGCTTCATCGCGACTTCGAGGCGATGGATCGCGAGAGGATACTCAGCGCGGATGTAGATGAAGCCCTGATGGGCACCTACCGTGTGTCCGCAGATCGTCATGGCCTCAAGCACTGAGTGCGGATCGCCTTCCAGGGTTGAACGGTCCATGTATGCGCCCGGATCGCCCTCGTCGGCATTGCAGACGACATACTTGACCGGATTGCTTTCCTGCTTCGTGAAGTTCCACTTCATCCATGTCGGGAATCCGGCGCCGCCACGTCCGCGGAGCCCTGCTGTCCTGAGCTCGGAGATGACATCATCCGGAGTCATCTCGAAGAGCACCTTCTCAAGACCCTTATAGCCGCCTGCTGCGATGTACTCGTCGATGTTCTCGGGATCGATCGAGCCGCAGTTGCGGAGTACGATCCTCATCTGCTTCTGATAGAACTGGATGTCCTCGACTTCCTCATAGGCCTTATGCGGCGTCTTGTTGTAGAGGAGGCGCGTCACCTCGCGTCCCTTTATGACATGCTCCGCTATGAGCTCCTTCGCATCCTCAGGCTTGACCTGTACATAGAATGAATCCTCGGGGAGGATCTTCACGATCGGGCCCTGCTCACAGAAGCCGAAGCAGCCCGTCTTTATCACCTGCACCTGATCCGCAACACCCTGTGCGGCTGCCTCATCGATGAGTGCATGATAGATCTGATCGGAGCGGGACGATTCGCATCCTGTGCCTCCGCAGACCAGAATATAGTTCCTGAATCCCATCTTACTGCTCCTTCTCCACCAGCTCGATCCTCTTATCCTCAAGGATCCTGCCGTCAGCCAGATGCTCCGAGACGATGCGGCGTGCCGTATCCGCATCCACCGAGCCATATACCACGAGCCCCTTCTTCGGCTCGAAGACCTCAACCACAGGCTCCGGATTCGGAGCAGCGCTGCCGGTCTGCGTTATGATAACGTTGTCAAGCCCTGCCTTCTCAACCTCTTCCGCAAGAGTGTTGAGAACGAGCTTTGCACCTGCGTTTATACCTGAGGTTCCCATAGCGACAACCACATGCACATTGCGTCCATGTATGTCGCGTTTCCTCAGGTTCTTCTCCTCACGCTCGCGTATCGCATGAAGATCGGAAAGCGAAAGCTTAGCCATAGATCTCTCCTTTCAGGCTGCTGATAATGGCCCTGAACCGCCCTATCCTGCCAGCCCTGTCAGGGACTGCGTCCCTTTTCTCCAGATAATCCCGGTCCAAAGTGAATTCCCGGGTATCCTTCCTTATCGTTACCGATATGCCTTCGTATTCCATGAAGATCGGAAGGAGCGCCTTGTCCAGCGCATCGAAACTGCCATCATCCTCTCTCCGGAACTCCAGCACCGTACCTCTCTCTCCTCGTGTTAAGCGGCATCGTCCGCTGCAGCTGTCCTTCACCAGCGCCAGCCCGCGTCCGCGCCCTTCGCCCTTGGTAGTGCTTCCATCCTGGAACGGATCGGAACGGAGCGTATAGCTCCCATCGTCCTCGACCCTTATGCTTATCATCCCACCGCTCAGATCCACCGTGGCCTCTATGCTGCAGGCCCCGGCCTCGGCGCTGTTCGCGACAGCCTCCAGGAGCAGATCGGATGCATCATGCATCAGACGAATTTATCCAGGATCCCGGATATCTGGTTCTTCGAGACCTTCCCGAAGACTTCCCCTGATATCGTCATAACGGGTGCCAGACCGCAGCATCCGACGCAGCGGACAGCCTCAAGCGAGAACCTGCCATCATCCGTAAGCCCGCCGACGCCAAGCCCTATCTCCTTGCCGAGCTCCTCGATGATCATATCGCCGCCCTTGAGATAGCATGCAGTGCCGAGGCATACCTGGATGTTGTACTTCCCAGGCTTGTTGAGCTTGAAGAAATGATAGAAAGTCAGTACTCCCCATATCGTCGCAAGAGGAACGCCGATCCGCTTCGAGACCTCTTCGGCAGCTTCACGCGAAACATAGCCGAACTCCTCCTGGACCCGGTGGAGAATCATGATGAGATTACCCGGCTTATCCTTCCACTCGGAAATGTAAGCGCTAAGCTCATCAGAGAACATACTCTGAGCCATAACTCCTCCTTTAAGTCATCATTATGATTCTAGTTAATGGCGCTCTTTTTTGCAACAAACAGTACAGAAGAAAAGACATAGCCCTGCAAAGAGTTTCCAATGCAGGATATTTATTGACATAATAAAGCAGTTAATATAATCATATTCACATAAACCGGAGGAAATCGAATGAACAGCGATATGCTTATCCGCATAACCAGATACTACAGGGCCCTTAATCGCCTGAGGGCCATCGGTTTAGAGAAAGTGTTTGCACACAACCTCGCGGACGCGGCAGGCGTTTCCGCGGCCGTGGTGAGGAAGGATTTCTCGCTGCTTGAGATACATGGGCAGAAAAGGGGCGGATATGAGATCACGGAGCTGGTGGACAGGCTTTCGGGGATACTGGGCAAAGGAGAGCCGCAGAACGTGATCGTCGTCGGATGCGGCAGGATCGGCAAGGCGCTGATGCATTACTCGGGATTCGAACCTGACGGGATAAGGATCGTGGCGGGCTTCGATTCAGATCCGATAGTGTATTCCGATGTCTCGCACCCGGTACCGGTCTATCCCATATCGAGGCTGGATGAGATGGTGGAGGCCCTGGATGCCCGCGTAGCCATAATAACGGTTCCTGAATCCGCGGCGGCGGATACAGCCGGCAGGCTCCTGGAAGCCGGAGTGCGCGGAATCCTCAACTTCTCGCCTATCACGCTCAAGCCGCAGCCGGCAGCGCATGGGGAGCCGCAGGCTGTCATCCACAACATCAACATAGCGCTCGAGCTCGAGCAGATATTCTACCAGATACAGTTCCCGTCAGGCAGGCGCTGATCAGGATCCCGACCTTATCCAGGAGAAGAGGTACTGCTGCGACAGCGCCTCATAGGGATGGAAGTACTCCGGCGTCATGCCGGGATAGTATTCGCGCATGACCTTCTTCATCCAGACATCCATAGGGAATCCCTCTCTCCTCTGGTATGAGAATATGAGGATGCACGAAGCCACCTTCGGCCCTATTCCCTTTATCGTCTGCAGCGCCTCCATGGCCTCATCGAACGGCAGCGGGGCTATCGTATCGAGAAGGGAGGCCTTCCTCACGGCATCCAGGATGAACGGCGCACGGAACCCCGTCCCAAGGGATCTCAGCTCCTCTTCCGTCGCCTGGGCCAGCTCCGCGGGGGAAGGGAACGTGAAGCGCCCTGGCTCGACTTCATGCCCGTAGCGTTCGGAAAGCCTTCTGTAAAGCCCGGTGATGCGCTTTATGTTGTTGTTCTGGGAGAGAATGAACGAGATCGCCGCTATCCAGTGATCCTGATGCAGCAGCCGTATCAGGCCGGTGCTCTCCACCGCCTGCCGCAGGATGCCGTCCTTCGCCGCGATCTCTTCCCTCGCCTTCTCATAGTCATATCCGAGATCGAAATAATCATACAGGAACGGATCGGCTGCCGCATCAGAGAGCGACCTTATCCTGCATACCCTCCCATCAAGGACAGCGGAGAATGACCCGTCGTCCTCTTCCACCCAGCTGAATGACTGCCCTCCAAGGAGCGTTTCCCTAAGGTTCTCTTCCATGGAAAGAAGATTAAGGTCACAAAGGGATGGGAAGTCAACAGCTACCGGGAGCGGAGCATTACCGTTACGGGGAAATGATCGGAATACCCGAGTCCATCGGAGGCATCGAAAGGACGGGGGCGGCCGAGGAGATCCTTCATCTCCTCCGATGATGTTATCCAGGCATCGCAGTACTCCAGCCCATCCCCATCCCAGCATTCTCCGGAGAGCAGCGCGTTGTCATAGAAATACCAGCTGCCGCCATAGCAGTAGGTCCCCTCCTCCGCAAGCACGGCCCCATCATCCATGAACGGGGAGAAGTATATGCCTTGAGCCGTACGCGAAGGATCCCCGGTCACATGGAATGCGCATGAGCTGTCATACCCGTCTGGATAGAGCGCCATCGCGCTCTCCGGAAAGCGGGGATCGGCATTGAAATCACCGGCGGCTATCGCAAGGGAGGGGCAGCTCTCCATGAGCATCCTGAGATAGCGGGCTTCCTCTTCCCGTATCTCCTCCCCGCCATCATCAAGACGGCTCCTGAAATGGACACCGAATACTGTCACGCACTCGCTTCCGGCCATGAATGAAGCTTCCAGGATCGGGCGGCAGCCGGGAATGGAATGGATCGTAACGGAAAGCGGCTGCTTCTTCGAGATGAAGCCGGTGAACAGCGTTCCGGTGCCATCCGAGGCAAGCCCGTAATACGAGAATCCCTTGCCGCGCAGACCATGCTCCAGCAGATCATGGAGGACTATCTCGCTCTCCACTTCAGAGAGCACCAGCACATCCGAGGAGGAGCATCTGCGCCCGAGGAGTATGGCAAGGCGCCGGATCCTCTCCTGATAGGCTTCCCGCCCATAGCCGTCGCGGGATCGGAAGCCCTCGTATTCATCGCCATCATCGGTGCTGTCGAAGAGGGCATAGGCATTGTATGCAGTGACAGAGAATACCTCCCCATCCGGAGATGGGGAGCACGAAGCAAGCAGCAGTGCATATAGCAGGATGGCAAGACGCATACCATATATACGCCTTATCCTGCAATTCCTGCCTTATATGTCCTTCTTTTCCTTCACGATCCTTGAGAGAAGGCCATAGGAAAGAGCCTCATCTGCAGTCATCCAGCAGTCACGTTCGGTATCCTTCTCGACTTCCTCCCGTGTCCTGCCTGTGGCATCCGCTATGACCTGGTCGAGCTTATGGCGCAGCGCCTCGATCTTCCCGGCATAGATCGCGACATCGATAGCGACGCCCTTGAGCTGCGAAAGCGGCTGATGGATCAGGTATGTCGAGTTAGGCAGGCCGACCCTGCGCTCTGCGGGAACGGAGAGGAATATGAGAGCCGCGGCCGATGCCACGAGCCCCATGCCGACCACAGTCACGGGAGATGAGACGAATCGTATCATATCATAGATGGCGAACCCGGAATCCACATCCCCTCCCGGACTGTTTATATATACATGGATAGGATCCTGGCTCTCGCTGTCCAGCACCAGTATCTGGCGTGCGAACTCATCTGCCCTGTCCTTGTTGATCTCGCCGGAGATCAGTATGGTGCGCGTCTTCAGAAGCCTGTCGCTGAGGCCTGGCTCCGGCCTGTATTCCCTGTTTTCGTTTTCCATGCCTTAGATAATACCCCTTCTTGCCACACGCCTGCAACGCTGTGATAATCACTGCTATGAAATGCGGAACGGTAGCAGTGATAGGAAGGCCATCGGCAGGCAAGTCGACGCTTGTGAATACGATAACGGGGATGAAGGTGTCGATAACCTCTCCAACCCCGCAGACGACCAGGAGCAGCATACGCGGGATCTATACGGACCAGCGGGGGCAGCTCATCTTCACGGACACCCCGGGCTTCCACATCTCCGACAAGGAGATAAACCGCAGGATGCAGGAAGTGACGGTATCCTCGCTCTCCGGATCGGATATGATCCTCTACCTTATGGACGGCAGGAGGAAGCCCGGCAGGGAAGAGGAGACCATAGCCGCACTCGTTAGGGAGGCAGGAGCGCCGGTAGTCGCGGTGCTCAACAAGATGGATATACTCACCCCTGCGGAGAAGGAGGAAGGAATGGGATTCCTCCGCACGGTCTTCCCATCCGCCCCGGTACTGGCTGCCTCAGGCAAGGAGGATGAAGGTGTCGACGAGATACTGATAGAGCTGTTCCGCCTGGCGCCTGAAGGAGAGCTGATGTATGACGAGAGCACCTATACCGACCAGGATCTGGAGTTCCGCATCTCCGAGATAATAAGGGAGAAGACGATATCCACGCTCTCGGATGAGATGCCCCATGTCATCTTCGTGGAGATCGAGGATATGGAATATGATAGCGAAGCCTCCCATGTCTGGATACGCGCCTCGATAAACACCGAGCGCGACGGGCAGAAGGGCATCATCGTAGGAAAAGGCGGCGGGAACATACGCCGCATACGGAAGGAATCCTTCAGCGAGATACGGAGGATATTCCCCGGATCGAAGCTGACGCTCGACCTGAGGGTGAAGTCGCAGCCGGGATGGCGCCGCAGCAGCCGAACGCTCGACAGGATATTCAGGAAGTGAACTGGCTGGAGTACATCCCGGCGTAGAAGCCGCCCGCAGCCATCAGAGCCTGATGCGTACCGCTCTCGATGACATCGCCGTCCTTCACGACAAGTATCAGATCGGAATTCCTTATCGTGGAGAGCCTGTGTGCCACAATGAATGCGGTGCGTCCTTCCATAAGGCGCATGAATGCCTCCTGTATTACCATCTCGGTACGGGTATCTATCGATGATGTGGCCTCATCAAGGATCAGCATCCCCGGATCGGCGAGCATCACGCGGGCAATCGATAGCAGCTGCTTCTGCCCTGCCGATATCCCGTCGCTGTCATCGGACACCACCTCGTCATAGCCGGAAGGAAGGGAGGCGATGAACGAGGAAAGGTGGCATCTAGAGGCCGCAGCACGCACCTCCTCATCAGTGGCATCAGGGCGCCCCAGCGCTATATTCTCCCTTATCGTACCTGTCTTCAGCCATGTATCCTGCAGAACCATGCCGAAGCATCGGCGCAGCGAGGTGCGGCCTACGGATACCGTGCTCTGCCCATCTATTGCGATCACCCCGCCCACAGGGTCATAGAAACGCATCAGGAGGTTTATGAGGGTGGTCTTCCCCGACCCCGTCGGTCCGACTATCGCGACATGCATTCCCGGACGCACCGAGATCGAGAAGTCCTTTATCAGCGGCTTGTCCGGATTGTATGAGAAACTCACATGCTCCGCCTCAACTGCGCCATGCGAAAGCGAGAATGATGGAAGCGCACCCTCATCCTCCTCTTCCTTCTCATCGAGGAAGGCGAAGATCCGTGCAGCCGATGCCAGGGCATTCTGGAACTCCGTGACGACTCCGGATATCTCATTGAATGGCTTGGTGTACTGCGAGGCATAGCTCAGTATGCTTGCAAGCGCCCCGACCGTCATGACTCCCATGATGGCCGAAATGGCTCCGGAAAGCGCAACGCCCATATAGACGAGGCTGTTGACGAACCGGGTGACGGGATTCGTAAGGGATGAATAGAAGGTGGCAAGGAGCGAGAACCCCGCCCATCTCGAATTGATATCATCGAAACGCCGCTGGTTCTCCTCCTCCATGCCGTAGGCAGAGACGACGGAGGCACCGGTGATCATCTCGTTTATGAATGATGTCTGCACGCCCCTGGCCTCGCTCTGCTTATAGAAGAGGGAGAACGTCTTCCCCGCTATGAAGGATGCGGTGAATATGGAGAGCGGCGTGACGACGACCACGACAAGCGCGACGATCCAGTTGACCAGGAACATGCATATGAGGGTACCGAGTATCGTTATGACACCCGTGAAGAGCTGCGTGAATCCCAGCAGCAGGCCATCGGATACCTGATCCGTATCATTGACCACACGCGAGACGATGTCACCATGCGGATGGCTGTCTATATACGAGAGCGGAAGGCGCTGCAGATGCGAGAACGCACGCCCCCTGATCTCCTTCGATACGCTGTACACGATATGGTTGTTGGCCGCATTCATCACATACTGGAATACCGCAGTGGCCCCCGCAGATGCCGCCATGAGGGCAAGGAGGCGGATGAACACCGCGCCATCCCCATCGGCTATCGCATCGATTGCAGCTCCTGTGAGCATCGGGAAGAGCAGCGATGATACGGACGATATGAACGCCGCCGAGAGCGACAGCGCAAGCATTGCCCTGCATGGCCTCAGCAGGCTGAGGATCCTGAGGAATGTCTCCTTCTGGCCTTCCATCCTCCTCATACCGCACCTCCGAACTGCGACTGGTATATCTCCTGATAGAGCGGACAGCGCGCGAGGAGCTCCTCATGGCTTCCGATATCCACGGTCTTCCCGCCATCCAGCACTATGATCCTGTCCATGGTCATAAGGGACCCTGCCCTCTGCGATACGGTGATCACTGTCATGCCGGCCATGGCTCCCAGATTATGCCTCAGCCTTGCCTCGGTAGCATAATCCAGCGCTGATGATGAGTCATCGAGTATCAGGATGGATGGGCGGCGCAGCAGTGCACGGGCGATGGAAAGACGCTGCCTCTGGCCTCCCGAGAGGTTCTTCCCTCCTTCCTCAACCATGGAATCAAGGCCGCCTTTCCTCTCCATGACGAAATCATATGCCTCGGCCGCCTTCAGGGCAGCGCACACTGCATCATCATCAGCGTTCCTGTCACCCCAGAGGATATTGTCCCTTATGGTGCCCTTGAAGAGCACCGCTTTCTGCTGGACATATCCGATCCTCCGGCGCAGGGCCTCCATCTTCCATCTCCTCACATCAAGCCCATCCACGGAAACCGTGCCCGATGAGGCATCGTAGAAGCGCGGGATGAGGCTTGCAAGCGAAGTCTTGCCGGAACCTGTACCGCCTATTATCCCGATCCTCTCGCCGCGGCGTATGGAGAATGAGATATGCGAAAGGGATGGCTCTCCCCCGCTGCGGTAGGTCAGCGAGGCATCCTCGAAGCGCACGGCCTCATCGGGGTCCGTTCCTTCCTCTGCGGCATCCGGGGCATCCACCATCGAAGGCTCAGTATCGAAGATGGCCTGTATCCTGCGTCCTGATGCTATTGCACGGGAGATGGTTATTATGAGATTCGCAAGCTTTATGAGCTCCGCGAGTATCTGGCTCATGTAGTTCACCAGCGCCACGATCGCCCCCGTCTCGATAAGCCCGAGGCCATAGCGTCTGTGGCCATAGTCCATGAGGACAACGACCGCGAGGTTTATGATGACATATGTCAGCGGATTCATAAGCGCGGAGATCCGCCCTGAGGAGAGCTGGAGCTCCTGCAGCCTCGCAAGATCGGAGCCGAATGCCTCTTCCTCCGATCCTTCCTTGCCGAATGCACGGAGGACCCTGACACCGGAGAGATTCTCACGGGTCCTGGAGAGCACCTTGTCCAGCGCACCCTGCACGCGCCTGTACATAGGAACCGTATAGCGCATTATGAGGAAGACGACGATAGACAGCACGGGGATGACGAGAGCGAAGACAGCTGCAAGGTGGCTGTCGACGGTGAAGGCCATCACTGCCGCACCGAAGACGACGAACGGGGAGCGCATGAAGAGACGCAGGAACATGTTTATCCCGTTCTGGACCAGATTGGAATCATTCGTAAGCCGCGTTATAAGGGCAGGATTGCCTATCCTGTCCCTGTCGCTCGCCGAGAGCGATACGATATGCCTGTACAGCGCGCTCTTCATCTTCTCGGCGAATCCCGTAGCAGCCCTGGCCGCGAAATACTGGGCAGTCACAGATGCTGCAAGCCCGAGCATGGCAAGGACAACCATCAGGAGGGCCATCATCAGGACATGATGCATATCCCCCCTGGCGATGCCGTCATCTATGAGGGAGGCGACGGCCAGTGGCACGGCAAGCTCGAGAAGGGCTTCGAACAGCTTGAAGAGAGGCGCAAGCACAGCCTCCTTCCTGTAGCCGCGTATGAATGAGGCCAGCCTCTGCTGCATCTCAGTACTTCCTGAGGATACCGATGATGCTGTCCCTGCCGCAGGCCTTGAGGAACGAAGCGAGCTTCGGCCCCTTGTCCTTGCCTATCAGGACCTGGTAGATCAGGCGGAAGAAATCCGCATTCTCCATACCGTTGTCTGCAGCAGCCTTGTAGATGTACTCGGAGAACTCCTTCTCGCTGAGGGAGTCGAGATAGCTGTCGGCATATGAGGTGAAGTCCCTTATGGCAGCCCTCTCCCTATCGTCCGCATCGTACGTGTCGGCATGCCTCAGGGAGAAGCAGAACTCCTCCGGAGCATACTTCCCAAGCCATGCAGCTGCGCACTTCAGGCGCACACGGAGCCTCTCCTTCTGGCTTTCCGAGGCATCAGGAAGCCTCTCAAGCACCTTCTCCGCATCCCCGGAGAATATCTGGAGATAGTTGCAGAGATGCCTGAACGGGATCTGGTATCCGGGCTCAGATGGAATGCTATTGCCATCGACCTGCGAAAGCTCGTAGATGCGCCTCTCCTTCTCCTTCCTCTTCTCGTTCACCGGAAGGAGCCCGAAGTAGATCCTCTCGCAGTTATCATAATCCTCGTATATCTTCAGCACATCCAGATCGAACGATATGGCGAACTCGGATGACGGGCGTGTCCCGACGAAGAGATAGCGCACGATCTCCGGCGGATATACCTCGAGTACATCATACAGATCGACGACATCGCCGCTGGATGATGATATCTTGCCGCCATGCCCCTTGATCTGGACGAAGTCATAGCGCATTGTCACCGGAGCCTCCCCTCCGAATACCCTGACCACATTCTTCGACGTATCGTATGAGCCGCCTTCCGTGAGATGATCCTTCCCGCCTGGCTCGAAATCAACGCCTTCCTTCACCCATCTCATGGGCCAGTCTATGCGCCATGGGAGCTTCGTGTTCGGCGTCGTGCGGATATCTATCGTCTCTGTCTCCCCTGTCTCATCGTCGCGGTACGTCAGGCCATAGCCGCCGTCCCAGTCCAGGACTGTGGTCGTATCCTTGTCGGTGAATGAGGAGAAGACGGCAACCGGCCACCATGACTCCGGCAGAGGCTCAGTGCGGTATTCGTTCAGGATCGCCCTTATCTCTTCGCGATGCTCCAGCGCAGTCCTTATATCCTCGGCATAGTAGCCTGCCCTGTAGCGCGCTGCCTGATAGAGATACTCAGGGTGCACGCCGACTGCAGGAAGGATGTCCTCAACGGCCTTCTCATTCGCCCTTGCATAGTTCTCGGCCCTGCCTGTGGTATCGGGGACGAGCGTGATCGGGAATCTGAGGTACTTCCCGAGCCTTTCGGGCTCCGGCATGTTCCTGGGTACCTTCCTGAAGACGTCGTAGTCATCCCAGCTGTATATGAACCTGACGTTCCTGCCCTTCTCCCTGAGAGCCCTGACGACAAGCTCGACGGTGATTATCTCGCGGAAGTTGCCGATATGGACCGTGCCGGAGGGTGTGATGCCTGATGCGCATGTATAGAGAGGCTTGTCGCCTTTCTCGCGTATGATCCTGTCTGCTGTGATATCAGCCCAATGCGTGCTCTGATTCTGTATCTCGCTCATGATGCGTGAAGTATACTATTTGCAAACATCAATGCCAACAATATATACATCAGGGCTGCAGCAGCCGCTGCATATGGATTTTCCCGTGCCTTGGCAATATAATCGCGGTATGAGGAAAATCCTGCTTCTTATCGCCGCCTCGGCCATAGCCGCATCGCTTCATGCAGAGACTGTATCGTGGTATACAGCCACGGAACCCGGCTACTTCACCGCAAGCGGAACCATCTTCGATGACAGCAAGGATGGTGCGGCAAGCGACACCATCCCGCTTGGAAGCGTAGTCGAGCTCTCCAATCCCGCCACGGGGCTGAGCCTGGTCACCACGATAACCGACACACTGCCTGAGCTGCCGGAAGGAAGGAGTGCGGCTGTCACCGCATCCTGCGCGGAGAAGCTCGGGATGATGAGGCAGGGAACCGCGGATCTGAAGATATCGGTGGTGCGCGAGGGAACCATCGGCAGGAAAGGCGGAAGCACGGGATGGTACTCCTTCGACCTCGGGATCTTCAGCGACACGAAGGAAGCCCTGAAGATCTACTCGCGCCTCATCGCGAACGGGCTCATGCCGGATGCGGAGGTGGTGGATGGCGGTGTGCATCTCAGGGTACGCTATGCGATGGCTTACCAGCTTGATGACATCTTCAACAGGATCGCGCTCTCAGGAGTCGAGAATGCAGAGCTCCAGGGAGAGGTGAATCCGTACCTCTGAGATGATGGGCAGATTGATCGGAAGCCTGTCCCTTTCGGGATGGACAGTCGGAATCATCGTGATACTCTCCCAGTTCCTGGCAGCAGCTGCAGCGAATGCTCGGAGCTATCGGGCGCTGTACAGGCTGTATCCGTACTTCAGGCCGAGACGATGGGAGAAGGACGGCGCGATATACCAGGAAATCCTCCATGTACGCTCATGGAAGGAATATGTACCGGTCATAGGACGCTTTGACAAGAAGCGCATCACAGGTTGCAGGCTGGATCCGTCATACATCTCAATGTACATCCTGGAAAGCCTGCGGGCGGAGCTCTGCCATGGCTACGCCTTCATGCTCTCGCTCCTGATATGCCTCTTCACAGGCCCTGCAGCCGACATCAGGATAATGCTGTGGTCGATATGCCTCAATGCGCCGTGCATCATCATACAGCGCTACAACCGTCCGCGCTTCGAGCGCCTTGCCGCGGCAAAGCGCCCTGACGGGACATCCGGCCTTGTCCGGTTCTGGGAAGCGGACGGCAGAAGGATCAGAAATCCAGGAAGAATGTGAACGATCCGGAGAATACCGTATCGCCCTTGCTGAAGTTGCGTCCATCGCCTATCAGCCAGGCAACCTGGTATCCTAGATCGATGAAATCGAAGAACGTCACTGTGAACTGCGCCCCGGTGGAGGCAAGGAAGCTATTGCCCTTTATCGATGTATTGTAGTAGTTTCCTGCCCCATAGCCCATATCGAAGAAGATGTTGATCCTAGGCGCAAGCCCGTTCACCCCCATCGAAGGACCTACGAGCCTGAACTCGAAGTTGTTCACCGCAGTGAATTCCGTACCGTAGGTATAGTTGCTGTATCCCCTTACAAGGCGTCCGAGCGATCCGAGCTTCTGCACGTATCCCGGGACCATATCCCCTGAGAGCCAGTTGAGGCGGATGCGGTCTATCACGACAAGTGAGAACCAGTTCATCTTCCCGGTCTTATACTGATAGAGGGTCTTCGCGCCTACGGCATTGAGCGTGAACTGGTAGAAATCAGCCTTTCCGTCCAGAGCCGCATTGAGCGCATAGGGAGACCAGTCTGCCTCTGCGGTGATGAGATAGCCATCGTTGGTCGCTACCGTATCCGTCATCGCATCGAGCTCAAGGGAGATCGTGAAGTTCGTTCCCAGATACTGGTGATCGCCGCGGAGATCGGGATAGATATCCCCGTTATATGCAGAACCGAGGAACTGGTTGATGGAAGGCACAGGCTGGGGACCTGTGAATGTGGACTTGTCCTTGCCCGTGACCATGGAGTCCCTTGCACCTTCGTACTTCCCCTCATAGCCTATGGAGACATTCAGGAAGTCCTTGCCGCCGACAGGGGACTCGAAGAAGCCCTGGGTGAACCTGAGGCCCCAGTCCACGGCAACTACATCGTAGGTAAGGGGATTCATATCCCTTATCTCCTTTCCTGCATCCTCTCCCCTGTTCTCAGGAGCTTTCCAGAACCTTCTCTCCAGATACCCCGCCCCTACGCGGAACTGCAGCGTTGTCGTATCATCCTCGATGAGGCTCAGGCCCGTGTAGCTGACTCCGCCGGAGAGATATGTCGGCAGGAAGCCCCAGAGTATCTCAGGGTGCTGGTCGAGGCCGTCGCAGAAGAAACCGATATCAGAGGCGCAGGCTCCGGATACGAAGGCGGTGAGCGAGAGTAACAGAACAGCAAGCTTCTTCACATTGTCCTCCAGGGGGACATAGTCCCCTTACGGATGGATTATCCTAGAATTCGCCGATCATGCACAAGAGCTGGAGAGGCCGCAGCAAGGCCGGCTGCCGGCAATATATGATACAATCGTGGCATGGAAGAGAGGGCAATACGGATAATCACCACGGGCGGGACATTCGACAAGCACTATGATGCAGTGAAAGGTGAGCTCACATTCAGGGAAAGCCATCTGCCGAGGATACTCAACCAGGCGAGGGTAACGCTGCCTATACATCTCGATGCCCTCATCGCGGTAGACAGCCTCGTCATGACAGAGGAGCAGAGGAAGAGCATAGCCGACAATGCGATGGCCTCTGTCGAGGACCTCGTGGTGGTGATCCATGGTACAGACACGATGGTGAAGACAGCCTGCCTTCTGGAGAAGTGCCTTCAGGAGAACGACCGGCACGTCTTCGTCTTCACAGGGGCGATGATCCCCTATGCGCTTGAGGACAGCGATGCGGTATTCAACCTCGGATGCGCCATCACAGCCGTCCAGACGCTCTCCCCCGGGGTCTATATAACGATGGGAGGCAGGATATACGCAGCCGACCATGTCAGGAAGAACAGGGAGAAGGGAATCTTCGAATACGCCTAGCCCCTTCCTCATATCGAGGCAAGGAACTACAATCGGCACTATGGAAAGCAGCGTACGGAAGGATACGGAAGATCTCATATCGTTCATCGGCAGGAACCCCAGCGCATACCACACAGTCGACAGCATACGCAGGGACCTCCTTGGATGCGGTTTCGAGGAGCTCGATGAGAGGAAGAGGTTCTCCCTCAGGAGAGGACACAGCTATCTCATGGTACGGAATGGCTCATCGATCATCGCCTTCAGGATTCCCGAAGGGAAGGCCTCATCGTATTCGATCATAGCAGCGCATACCGACAGCCCCGCGTTCAGGCTGAAGCCGGATCCCGAGATAAGCGCGGCAGGGCTCTATACAATGCTCAACACCGAAGGCTATGGGGGGATGCTGATGGCACCCTGGCTGGACAGGCCGCTATCCATAGCGGGACGGATATTCGAAAGGACGGAGGAAGGGATCAGGGAGCATCTGGTGGATGCAGGACGCCCGCTGGTGCTGATCCCGAATCTGGCGATACACATGAACAGGAAGGCAAACGAGGGCATTGCCTACAGCGCGCAGAAGGATATGCTCCCGCTGTTCGCGGAAGGCACGGACAAAGGCAGGTTCACGCAGCTGCTTTCGGATCTCTCAGGTGCCGGCAAGGATAGCATACTGGGCTATGATCTCTTCCTCTACAGCGTGGCGGAAGGAACGATATGGGGATATGGCGATGAGTTCTTCTCCGCTCCCCGCATCGATGATACGCTCTGCGCATACGCCGCATACCGCGCGCTCCGGGAAACGCCGGCAGGAGGGACGATACCGGTAATCGCGCTCTTCGACAACGAGGAGACAGGAAGCGGCAGCCTTCAGGGCGCGCTCTCGGATTTCCTCTGCAATGCGCTTTCAAGGATCGGGATATCCCTTGGCATGGATGAGGAGGAACGGATGATGGCAGCCGCCTCATCGCGCATGATCAGTGCCGACAACGGGCATGCCGTGCATCCGGCCCATCCGGAGAAGGCAGATATGACCAACAGGCCGTGCCTCAACGGCGGAGTGCTGCTGAAGCACTCGGCGAACCAGAAGTACACGACTGACGGGGAGAGCGGGAGCTATCTGAAGGACATGATGATCCGGCATTCGATACCATTCCAGGAATTCGCCAATAATTCCGATATCCCAGGAGGATCCACCCTCGGGAACCTGTCGATGCAGAAGATCAGCATACCATCAGCCGATGCCGGAATCGCGCAGCTTGCGATGCACTCCCCTTACGAAACAGCCGGAGTGCGTGATGCCTCTGCCCTTCTCTCTCTTTTCAGGGTCTTCCTCTCTCGCTGATCACTTCTTCCAGAAGGAGCGTGTGAAGAGGGCATAGACGGTGAAGAGCTCCAGTCTCCCGACGAGCATCAGGAACGAGGAGACGGCAAGGAGCGGATCGCTGAATATGGAGAAGTTGCCTGCCGGCCCGGCCTTCGCCATCCCTATCCCTATGTTACCCAGGAACTGGAAGCTTGCGGAGAAGCATGTCTCGAAGTCATAGCCTGAAAGCGACAGCAGAAGGGTGCCTACGAAGCCTGTAAGGATATATGCACCTGTGAATCCTGCGATCGAGAGTACCGTATCCTGTGAGAGTATCGAATCGCCCAGCCTTGTCGGCATCACCGCGGCAGGATGCAGGCGCCGCCTGATGCTGTTGCGCGCAAGGGTCAGGAGCACCGATATCCTGACGACCTTGATGCCGCCTCCTGTCGAGCCAGCGCAGCCGCCTATGAAGAAGAGTATCAGCAGCAGGGTCTTGGAGAATGACGGCCAGAAGTTGTAGTCATATGTCGAGAAGCCTGTGGTGGTTATTATCGAGACGACATGGAATGCAGCATAGCGCAGCGCTGTGAGGAAATCGCCATAGAGATCGGTGCTGGACATCAGGTTGATGGTTATCAGGAGGGAGAAGACAGCGACGATCAGCAGGTAGTTCCTCAGCTCCACATCCCTCAGCACCTGCCGGGCCTTGCCCTGGACGACCTTGAAATACAGTGAGAAGTTGGCCCCTGCGATAAGCATGAAGATTATGCAGATGACATCCACATATGCAGAGGAATACCCTCCGATGGAGGCATTCTTCGCAGTGAATCCCGCAGCTCCCATCGTTCCGAACATGACGGTAACTGCATCATAGAGCGGTATCCGTACCCACAGCAGGAGCACCTGCACGCACGATATGACGAAGTAGATCGCCCAGAGCGCGAATGCTGTCTGCTGGATCTTCGGCGTGAGCTTGTCCTTGGTGGGCCCTACGGACTCGGCATTGACAAGGCTCGTACCCTTCAGCCCCATGAAAGGGCCTATGGCAACGAAGAGGACGACGATACCCATGCCGCCGAGCCAGTTCGTCATATTCCGCCAGAAAAGTATGGAGCGCATCTTGTCCTCTATGGTCTGCAGCGCGGTGGCTCCTGTCGTCGTGAAGCCCGACATGATCTCGAAGTAGCAGCTCGCATATGTCGGAAGCGTCCTGGTGAGATACAGCGGGAGCGCACCGACAGCAGCTGCGATGACCCAGGTGAGCGTCACGAGGAGATAGCTGTCCCTTGCGCTTATCGCCGTCTTCTCCCGATGCGTCGCTATAAGCACTATCACGGCAGCGGCGATGACGGAGAGGATGGTGGTGCTGAACGCACGGAACGCCTCCTCCTCGCCATAGAATGCGGACATCGCAAGCGGGATGAGCATGAAGAAGGCTATCAGCAGCTGTATGAGGACCAGAAGCCTGAGTACCGATCTGATATGCATTACGAGAACAGCTCCTGGAGGTAATCGCTATCCCTGTGGGCTACTGCAAGGATGAGGCGGTCTTCGGCAGTGAAGATGTAGTTCCCGTCCGGCACGACGGAAGAGCCATCAGGCTTGCGGACCCCCGCAATGATGATCCTGCTCCTGAACCTCACATCCTTCAGAGCCTGCCCAAGGTACTTGAATGCAGGCTGCACCACATATTCATAGACCTCCTCCTGGCCATTGAACAGCGTATGCATTGCGGAGATCCCCGTTCCACGGAGGAACCTGATGAGGGAATCGACGGTGACTTCCGTGATGGAGAGAGCAAGATCGACATCGAGGCTCTGCGCGAACTGGCAGTAGTTCGTATTCGTCCTTATGAGCGCTATGGACCGCTTTGCCCCGATGCGCTTCGCATAGCTGGACGTAACGATATTGAGTTCATCATTCTCCGTGAGGCTGATGAAGAGATCCGAGCTGCCCAGATCCTCCTCTTCCCAGACCTGCTCATCGGTTATCGCGGTATTCAGCACGAGTATCTCTGGAAAGAGCGTGGCATATTCCTCGGCTTTTGCGCTGTCCTTCTCGATGAGCGTGACACGCCTTCTCTCATGGGGCGTGAATGTGAAGAGAAGGAAGCGCGCGACCCTTGTCGCTCCTACTATCACGATCCTGTCCGGCTCATCGTACTTCCTTATATCCTCCCCCGCCGGGCTGAGTGCGGCATACGCATTGTCGTCATCAGATACGAATGAGACGACATCCCCCGGCCTTATGATGGTATCCCCTGAGGGGATTATCAGCTTGCCATGGCGGTTTATCCCTGTGACTACGAATCTGTATGAAGCGAACTTCCTCATATCCGCGACACTCATGTTCGCATAATGCGACTGCCTGTCCACAGCTGCCGTGAAGAGCACGAAATCCGTCCCGGGGAAGATTATCGTATCATGGTAGAATCCATTCCTGATCGTATCGGCAAGCCTGGAGGCGCCTTCCTGGTCAGGATTGATGATATATGATATCCCGAGCATGCAATTGGCAGGATAATCCGCCGAGCCCATGTAAGTGATCGAGCGTATCGCAGCTATAGTGGTCTTCACATTCGGGAAGTTCGCGGCGACTATGCCGCAGCTGACGATATTGACCTCATCCGAATTGGTTACGGCAATGACAGTATCCGCATCTTCGATTCCGGCTTCCACCAGCTTGCCGATATCGGTGGCGGAACCGCAGATCGCCATGCAGTCTATCTTCGCCTGCGCTCCCTGGCACCGCTCTGCAGATGAGTCAAGGAACGTGACTGACTTGTTCTCCTCTACGAGATGGCGCCCTATCCTCAGGCCTCGCCTTCCTGCGCCTATTATCAGAATGTTCATAGTATATCGGGGTTCAGGATAAAGACTTAACGGGATAAAGGCAATCGCATTGGACGAAAGGCGAAGGTGATTGTATAATAGTTTATCTGCATGATTTTCTTATTGGAGGAAACGCTATGGATCAGAAATTCCTTATTTGCAGCCACTGCGGCAACATCATCGCGATGGTAAGGGACAAAGGCGTACCTGTGGTATGCTGCGGAGAGAAGATGAAGGAGATCATCCCGGGCACTGCGGATGCAGCCCAGGAGAAGCATGTACCTGTATATACAGTCGAAGGCAGCAAGGTCTCTGTGCGCGTTGGAGCTGTGGATCATCCGATGCTTCCCGAGCACTATATCGAGTGGATATCGCTCCAGACAAAGCAGGGCAACCAGCGCAAGTGCCTGAAGCCCGGAGACAAGCCTGAAGCATGCTTCATGATCTGCAACGGCGATGAGGTCGAGGCCGTATACGCCTACTGCAATCTCCACAGCCTCTGGAAGGCCTGAGGATAGCACAGGCTTCTGATCCCTGCTCCGGCAGGGATCTCCTTTTTCCCTGACAGATGCTCCTTCCCATGCTACGATGCCAGAAAGGAGAGAAAGATGAAGTATATATGCCAGATATGCGGCTATGTCTATGATGAAGAAGCCGAAGGCGTTCCTTTCAGCGAACTCCCCGATGACTGGGCATGCCCGATGTGCAGGGCCCCCAAGAGCATGTTCGCTCCCGAAGAGGCCGCTCCTGCGGAACGGAAGGAAGCCCCGGCTTCCGGAGAGGCCTATGACGATGATATGCAGAGGTTGCCTCCCGGAGTGCTGGCCGCGATCTTCTCCAATCTCGCAAGGGGATCGGAGAAGCAGTATAAGGAAGACCAGGCGGCGGCATTCAGCAGGATAGCGGATTGCTTCACGGCAGCAGCCGCTGCCGCAGGTGGCATGGACATAAGCGATATCAAGGCCATCGCGGATGAAGATGCCGCATCCCTCTACCCCGCCGCGAAGAAGGCTGCAGAGGCTGGAAAGGACAGAGGGGCCCTGCGGGCATGTACCTGGGGAGAGAAGACTGAACGCATGATCCAGGCCCTGGTCAACAGGTACATCAAGGAAGGAGAAAGCTTCCTTGAGGATACGGAGGTCTGGGTATGCAGCATATGCGGCTTCATCTATATCGGAGATGCTCCGCCATCTATCTGCCCTGTCTGCAAGGTTCCTGACTGGAAATTCGAGAAGGCTGTATGAAGGAGGCATTATGAAGAGGATAGCTGTAAGGAACCTGAGGCTCTGCACGAAGGACTGCCTCTGTCTGTATGTATGCCCGAATGGCGCAACCGATACCGAGAACAGCATAATCGATACCTCGAAATGCATCGGATGCGGGATATGCGCGGATGCATGCCCCAGCGGCGCGATAAGCATGGTACCGGTGGAATACCCTGCACAGCAGAGGAAAAGCGGCAGCGTGACAGCTGCGATGCAGCGCCTTGCCGCAAGCAAGGCGGAAGAAGAGAGGATCGCTGCAGCCATAGCCGCAGCCACCGGCGCCTCCGGACTGAAGAGACTCATGAAGGCAGTTGCCCGCTCAGCGCGCCTCTCTGCAGAGGATATCATGCGGGAAGCCGGATACATGCTCCCGCAGAGCGGCAATTCACTGTCGCTCCTTCAGGAGCTTCTGGACAATCCTCCGGGGAATGGTTTCCCGAAGGAGGACGCTGCCGCCCTCCTGGCAGCCATCGAGTGCAACGATGGAGGCTACACCAGGCCGGATGCCGGAAAGAGGAAATACAGATGCAGTGTCTGCCTTACGGAATTCGAGGCAGATGGGGAGGAGGAGGCTGCTTGCCCGATGTGCGGAGCAAAGGGCAGCAAGCTTGAGCGGATAGGCTGAAGCGGCAGGCTTGCATGCAGGCCGTGTTTTGTGGTAGTATCACGGAGCACGGGCCTTTAGCTCAGCGGTTAGAGCAAAGGACTCATAATCCTTGGGTCGTGAGTTCAAACCTCACAGGGCCCATATGCATGGGAGCGGCGTTCCAAGGAGCCGCTCCTTATTTTTGACAGGCTATTTCCTCTTAATATGGCTCCGGGACCAAAAGCAGGAGGAAGCATGAAAGTAGCTTATATCAGAGTATCAACGGAAGATCAGAACACAGTCAGACAAGAAGAAGCCATGAAATCCCAGGGCATAGAGAAAGCCTTCATAGAAAAGGTTTCGGGAAAGAGCATGGATAGACCTCGGCTGAAAGCTATGCTCGATTATGTGAGGGAAGGAGACACACTTGTAGTCGAATCCTATTCAAGGCTTGCCAGGAACACAAAGGATCTTCTCTCTATCGTGGAGGAGCTTGAGAGGAAAGGTGTAGCTTTCATCTCTCTCAAAGAGAATATAGACACCTCAACACCTCAGGGGAAACTGATGCTTACTATCTTTGCTGGTCTTGCTCAGTTCGAGAGGGAATGCACTCTTCAGAGGCAGAAGGAAGGAATAGCGATAGCGAAGACTGAGGGAAGATACAAGGGAAGGAAGCCTGCAGCTATCCCTGATAGCTGGAATGAAGTTATTGCTCTTTGGAAGAAAGGAGAGATAACGGCTAAGGTTGCTCAGAAGAAGCTTGGGATGACTTCTGCTACATTTTATCGAAAAACAAAAGAGCTTTCCGAAGAGTAAGTTTCATGCTATATTATAGTCAGGTCGGACACCAAGCCGAACAGGGGCGAGTTCCCCGCCGTAGAGCCAGAGGTAGACCTCTGGCAATTTCTTTGTAAGGGGCTTGTCTTGTCTGTTCTGTCTATCCATATCGATGAAAGTGGTAATCTGAACCTTTCCAACAGACAGAATCCTGAATATTGCCGGGTCTTTACATAAATGTGTGGGATTTGTATCTGTAGGGACCTCTCATTGAAGCGAAGATAATCTTGAGGAAGAAGTACTCCGTATCCCTGTAGCCATAGGCTTTCCTCCTTATTGTCTTGATCATG
>CALXYI010000046.1 GCA_944392935.1 uncultured Spirochaetaceae bacterium | reverse complement strand
TTCCGCGCCTGTCTACACGATGAAGACAGCGGGAGAGGGAGGCCCCTATGGGATGGCCCTCCTTGCAGCCTACTGCATTGAAGGCAGGGGCACGTCGCTCGCGGACTTCCTCGACGACAGGGTGTTCTCCGATGCTGAGGGCTCCAGGATGGATCCCGTGGAGAGCGAGGTGAAGGGTTTCAGGGCATATCTTGATAGATTCATAAAAGGACTCCCGGCCGAGAAGGCTGCAATCGAGTGCTTCTGAAGGAGGATCGGATGAAGAAGCAGGAATTCTGGTTTGTCGTAGGGTCTCAGTTCCTATATGGTCCTGAGGTCCTTGAGACAGTGGAGGCGAGAGCGAAGGAGATGGCTGCAGAGCTGTCACGCACTCTCCCTTATCCGCTGGTATATAAGGTCACTGCGAAGACGAACAGGGAGATCACGGATGTGATGAGGGAGGCTGACTACGATCCCTCATGCCTCGGTGTCGTCGCATGGTGCCATACATTCAGCCCCTCGAAGATGTGGATAAACGGCCTTGCAGAGCTGAGGAAGCCGTACTGCCATCTCGCGACGCAGTATGGCTCTGAGATCCCCAATGATGAGATCGACATGGACTTCATGAACCTCAACCAGTCCGCCCATGGCGACAGGGAGCATGGATTCATCGCAGCCCGCCTCAGGATGAAGAGGAAGGTGATCGCAGGCCACTGGAAGGATAAGCGCGTGCAGGAACGGCTTGCCTCATGGATGAGGACAGCTGCGGGAGCCGCATTCTCAAGGCAGCTCAGGGTGATGAGGTTCAGCGACAACATGCGAGAGGTCGCAGTCACCGAAGGCGATAAGGTGGAGGCGCAGATCAAGTTCGGCTGGCAGGTCAATACATGGCCTGTAGGCAAGCTCGTCGAGACGATGGATGCCGTCACCGAAAAGGAGATCGATGCCCTGATGGATGAGTACCGCGCCTCCTATGATTTCGCAACCGAGGATATGAAGACGGTGCGCTATCAGGCGAGGGAGGAGATCGCGATACGGAAGATGATGGACAAGGAGGGCTGTGAGGCCTTCACCAACAACTTCCAGGATCTCTACGGCATGGAGCAGCTTCCGGGACTAGCTTCGCAGCATCTCATGGCTCTTGGCTATGGATACGGCGGAGAGGGTGACTGGAAGGTCAGCGCGATGATGGCGATCATGAAGCGCATGGGCAAGGATGGAAACGGCGAGTCCGCATTCATGGAGGACTATACCTACAATCTTGCTCCAGGTGCCAAGTACAGCCTGGGGGCGCATATGCTCGAGGTATGCCCGACAATCGCGGCAGCCAGGCCGAGGATCGAGGTCCATCCGCTCGGGATAGGCGACCGCAAGGATCCTGCACGTCTGGTATTCGAAGGGAAGGAGGGGGATGCCATCGTCGTATCGCTTGTGGATATGGGCGGCCGTTTCCGCCTTATCTGCCAGGATATAAAGTGCGTGAAGCCGATACTCCCGATGCCGAATCTCCCCGTCGCCCGCGTCATGTGGCAGGCAATGCCTGACCTTGAGACGGGAATCGAGTGCTGGATCACCGCAGGCGGTGCGCATCATTCGGTGCTGAGCTACGACGTGACTGCGGAGCAGATGAAGGATTTCGCAACGATGATGGGCATTGAGTTCGTCCACATCTCCAAGGATACGACGGTAGACTCCCTTGAGAAGGAGCTCTTCCTGAATGATATAGCATGGAAGCTGGGGCAGTAGGATGCTTGAGGAACTGAAGGAAAAGGTATGCAGGGCCAATCTCGCCCTGCCTGAGCACGGGCTTGTCACATTCACATGGGGCAATGTCTCCGGAGTGGACAGGGAGAAGGGCCTGATGGTCATAAAGCCCAGCGGCGTCGACTACAGCGGCATGGGGCCTGAGGATATGGTGGTTGTCTCCCTTGAGACAGGGGAGAGGGTTGAAGGGAAGTGGAAGCCATCTTCCGATACCCCTACGCATGTGCAGCTGTACAATGCATTCCCGAATATAGGGGGAGTCGTGCACACTCATTCAAGATGGGCCACATCGTTCGCGCAGGCTGGAGCCGGGATCGAGGCATACGGCACGACTCAGGGTGATTACTTCTACGGCAGGATACCCTGCACGCGCCGCATGACAGAGGATGAGATCAAGGGCGAGTACGAGAAGGAGACAGGCAATGTCATAATAGAGACCTTCCGCAGCATCTCCCCTGATGATATCCCTGCGGTGCTGGTGAATTCCCATGGCCCGTTCGCCTGGGGCAAGAGCCCTGATGAGGCTGTGCATAATGCAGTCGTGCTTGAGGAAGTTGCATTCATGGCATTCCATGCCAGGGCTCTCAACCCCAAGCTGGGCCCGATGCAGCAGACTCTTCTCGACAAGCACTATCTCAGGAAGCACGGCAAGAACGCCTATTACGGGCAGAGCTGAGATATCCGGCAGCAGAATCAACTGGCCTCCCTTCCCTGGACCCGGGATCGGAGGCCTTTCCCGTTATCCATGAACTCCACATCAAAGGGGCAGCATTTGATCAAGATCAATTGGCAGATCATCAATGAGGCTTCTGTCAATGATGGAATAGCCTTATGCCGGTGAAGGCCATGGTCATTCCGTATCTGTCGGCAGCGGCGATTACGTCGCTGTCCCGCATCGATCCGCCAGGCTCTGCGATGTATCCCACTCCTGATCTGTATGCTCTCGTTATGTTGTCGCTGAAGGGGAAGAATGCATCGGATGCCAGCGCTATATCCCTCACAGAGGAAAGGAACACCATCTTCTCTTCCTTCGTCATCGCCTCAGGCCTTTCTGTGAAGTACTGCTGCCAGTCAGCGATGACATCCAGCTCGGGTGAGTCGGAGAGATACTGCTCAATCACGTTGTCCCTGTCATTCCTTGAGAGTTCCTTGCGGAATGGAAGGCTGAGGACCTTCCCCGATTTCCTCAGATTCCACCTGTCGGCTTTGTCCCCGGCAAGACGTGTGCAGTGTATCCTGGACTGCTGACCGGCGCCGACACCTATCGTCTGGCCGTTATATGCATAGCAGACGGAGTTCGACTGGGTGTACTTGAGGGTGAGGAGGGCAACTATGAGATCGCGCCTGGCTTCTTCCGGCAGGTCCTTGGAGACAGTGACTATATTGCTGAACGTGCTGCTCCCGGGGAGCCATTCATTCCTCGGCTCCACGAGCGTCATGCCATAGAGCGTCCTTGTCTCCTTGCCGTCCGGGATGTAGTCAGGATCAATGGAGATGATGGGGTATGCGCCTTTCTTCTTTGGCCTGAGGATCTCCAGAGCCTCTGGGGTGAATCCCGGTGCGATGATTCCGTCCGAGACCTCCTTCCTTATGACTCTGGCCGTGCTTCCATCGCAGATATCGGAGAGGGCGATGAAATCACCGAAGGAGGACATCCTGTCCGTGCCCCTCGCTCTTATATAGCTCACGGCAAGGTCTGATAGCTCCTCCCCGCTGCGTACGAAGTACATCTTCCTCTCCTCGTCAGAGAGAGGTACCGATACAGCAGCCCCTGAAGGGGAGACATGCTTGAAGGAAGCTGCGGCAGGTATGCCAAGCACCTTCCTCATAGCGCTTACAAGCTGGTAGCCATTGAGCGCATCCATGAAGTTGATGTATCCGGGCCTGCCATTGAGGACCGTGATCGGCAGTGCCCTTCCTGTTATTGATATCGAGGCTTCCGCCTGATTCGGATTGAGCCCGTACTTAAGCTTGATGGAATCGGTACGCTCGTGCCGGTTGATGATCTTCTCGTCATCTCCGATTGATACATAGAGGGATACCCTGTTCTCCCTGTCGAGGCTGTCCCAGAGGACAGCAGCGATCTCCGAGGCACTGCTTCCTTCAAGATCGAGCAGCTCAGGAGAGTCTCTGAATGAGGGAAGGGGATCGCCATCATCCATGTATGTGTGGATGAGGTGGATCTTCCCGTCCATCGGGGCATAGGAGAACGTCTCCCGCTCAGTATGGTCACCATCGCCCTTTCTCGCTATTCCAAGCGAGAAAGAGCCATCGTCTTCCATGATTCCGGCGATGCGCGGGGTGTAGGATGGTACATCAGGCTCATATGTGCAGCTGCCGAGTGCTTCCAGCAGGGTCCTTCCGTTCCCGGTTTCCCTTCCGATAAGCTCCGAATGGCTTCCATTGGCGGCTATGATCCTTTCCCCATCCTTTATGACAGCCGTATAGATGGTCAGTGCAGAATCCCCCGTCCCTGTATCATCGAATGGAAGGGTGCGGAGCGTGTTTCCGGAAATGGAGAATATCCTGTTCCGGGATCCCTTGCTCCTGCCCATGATTGCATAGATGACAGTATTCCTGCCGTCTTCGGTCCGTCCCATTCCTATGATCCTTCCGGGATACCTTCTTGCCTTGAGATACTCAGATGCCTTCATTGGAGCCTCCTTATCCAGAATATAGCTTTTTACGGCGTGCCGGAGAAGGAATGCCGATGCCCTGTGCAGGCTTTTTGCCTTCATCCAGAGTGGAATCATGGAATACCGCGGCATATATCATGTGAGGGCACTTCTCGGAAAGGAGGATATCCAGAATCTCCCGTTTTCCCTGCTTCTGATGTCCTGCATGGCATGATCCCTTTCCATCATATGAAGGATGATTTGACTATGGTTATTGAATCATGCCATACCATGGATTATATTCATAGCATGAGCAATGAAGGCTACCCCGCAGTATTCAGAGCCGATGGAGATGGCAGGTACAGCGTCTTCTTCCTCGGTTCCGGCATGGAAGGATGCATTACGTATGGCAAAGACAGAGCCGAGGCTGAGCGTAATGCGCAGGAAGCGCTGGATGCGTATATCGGCTATTTAGGCAGCTGCGGAGAGGATATCCCTTCCCCTGAGGATATCAGAGGGGAGGATATATCCGTGTTCATCCCATCCAGCCGTTGAAGCCCATCATAGCTTCCTCTCATGCTCTTCCCATGTCATGCCGTTGCGTCCTGATATCCTTGCCAGATGCCTGAAGCGCGATATCCTCCAGCCATCAAGCTCATCAGGCAGCATCCGCCATGTCCAGTTGTTATCATTGCATGTGGAAGGGTAGTTCATCCTGGCCTCCGTTCCTTTCTCGAGGATATCCTGCATCGGGAATATCGCGGTATCGGCATTGGACATCATCACAGCGCGCATGAGCGACCATACGATCTCCTCGTCAGGGGATGAGAGGTATTCCCTCACATGATGCTGCTCAATGGGGGAGAGGGAGGCATACCAACCGCGTGCGGTATCATTGTCGTGCGTGCCGGTGTAGGCAACGAAATTGCGCGTATAGTTGTGCGGCAGGAAGTCATCATATGTATTGAGATCTCCGTTCCGGTCATGGGAGAAGCCGAACTCAGCTATCTTCATGCCGGGGAATCCGAATCTGTCGCGCAGTGCGGATACCGATGGGGTCATCCACCCCAGATCCTCTGCGATGATCGGAAGGCGGCCCATCTCGCGTTCCAGGAGCGTGAAGAACTTCCTTCCCGGTGATTTCCTCCATGCACCGTGCTCCGCTGTCGTGTCCTCCGCTGGTATCTCGTAGTAGGCATCGAAGCCGCGGAAATGGTCTATGCGGAGGATGTCCGTCATCTCAAGGGCGCGGCGTATCCTTGCCTTCCACCATTCGAATCCCGTCCTTTCATGCTCCTTCCAGTCATAGACAGGATTCCCCCAGAGCTGGCCTGTGGCCGAGAAATTGTCAGGCGGAACGCCTGAGACAGCGCTGTAGCGGCCTTCCGGATCTGTCTTGAAGAGCTCGAGGTGTGACCATGTATCTGCGCTGTCGGCAGCTGCGAATATCGGGATATCCCCGATGAGGCGGAGGCCTATGGAGTGCACGTGCTCCCGCAGCGCATCCAGCTGCTTGCTGAAGAGGTACTGGAGGGCTGCATGGATATCGATCTCGTTTGCCTTCGCCTTCCTTATCCTGTCAAGCGTCGCAGGGTCTCTCGATCCTTCCTTCCTGTCCCAGACCGTATGCCATCTCGCATCCTCATAGCCATCGTATATCGCCATGAAGAGGGCATAGTCCTCTATCCAGAAGGCTTCCTTCTCCCTGAATTCCCCTATCCTGCCTTTCTCCGCGCTGTGCAGCGCATTCCATGCAGCCTTCCTCAGGCGTGGCATCTTCCACTCTGCAACAGCCTGGAAATCAACACGGGAGGCGGGGAAGTCAGGATGCAGGAGGTCTTCCTTCGCAAGATACCCATCCCTGTAGAGAAGCTCGGGGGAGAGCAGCAGCTCGTTCCCTGCGAATGCGCTTCTCTGTGCATACGGGCTGTTGCCATAGCCTGTTGGCCCCAGGGGCAGGAGCTGCCAGAGGGTGGCGCCTGCCTCCCTTATGCGGCTTGCTGCGCTGTATGCCTCAGGGCCCAGATCACCGATCCCGAATTCGGAAGGGAGTGATGTCATGTGCAGCAGTATCCCGGCTTCCCTCCTGCCTTCGATATTCATGCCTTCACCTCCTTCAGCGTGGTGCCCTCCCTGTATTCATATGGGATGATGATCGAGGATGGCGCCTCCTTGCCGTCGATCATCATGAAGAGGAGCTCTGCGCTCCTTATTCCTTTCTCCTCCCCGCTCTGGGCTATCGTCGACAGCCCGTAGCAGGGGAAGCCGCTGTCCTCGATGCCATCGAATCCCATCACCGAGATATCATCTCCGACCGTGAGCCCTCTGCGCCTTATCTCGCTCATGACGCCGATCGCCACCGCATCCGACATCGTCACGAAGCATGTGGGGGATGATGCATCGAGTATCCTGCCTGCAGTCTCCATGCCGCTTCTGAATGTTGCCTTCGCAGATGAGACGATGATGCTCTCCGGAGGGATGGAGAATGCGGAGAGCGCATTCCCATAGCCCTTGCGTCTCCTTCCCGCTATCGATGATGATTCATACGCATCGTCCGGGAGCGCGATTATAGCGATCCTCCGGTGGCCCTTCTCCAGCACCTTCCTCAGCTGGAGCTCCGCAGCCTTCTCGTCATCTATCGAGACGGAGTGGACATCATCATCATCCGCTTCCCCGTCTATGGAGACGACCGGCATGCGCCTGATGCGCAGTATGCTGCGGACCTTGCCGCTCAGGACGAAGCCCATTGTCATGAGGCCATCGACAGTGGCGTTCTTCACCGCTTCCGATACGGATGAGTGGAGGGGAGGGATAAGGGTCAGCATATAGCCATGCTCCTGGCACACCTCCCCGATGCCGCGTATGACGGACTGCGTATAGGGATTCTGCAGCGACTCCTGGAGCATCTGCGGCAGCAGGAATCCCAGCGCCATATGGCGTCCTCTGGAGAAGTTCCTTGCCATGGGATCTGGAATGTATCCCAGCTCCCTGGCTGTGGCGAGGATCCTGTCATGCGCCTCCTTCGATATCTTCGATGGATCGTTGAATGCGAAGGAGACAGCAGCCTTCGAGTAGCCGGCCTTCTCTGCTATGTCCTGGATAGTCGTTCTCTTGCTCATCCCTTCACCGCTCCGGCAAGCACTCCCTTTATGATGTACTTCTGGCATATGAGATAGAAGATTATCACCGGAAGCATCGCAAGGAAGAGCATCGCCATCATGGCTCCCATATCCACGGAGCCGTAACCGCCCCTGAGATACTGTATCGCGACGGGTATCGTCCTGTATTCGGTGCCGATCGTAAGGTACGGCATCAGATAATCGTTCCATACCCACATCGTCTCGAGGATCGCTATCGTGATCGCCGTGCTCTTGAGCATCGGCAGGACTATCATGAAGAAGGTCCTTACCGGATTCGCCCCGTCTATCATGGCAGCTTCCTCAAGCGCTATCGGAATCGATTTGATGAAGCCTGAGAACATGAATGTCGCCATGCCGCAGCCGAATCCGACATAGAGGATTATTATCCCCACAGGATTGTCTATCCCCAGCATGTTCGCTTCCTTGCTCATCGTGAACATGACCATCTGGAACGGTACGATCATAGAGAAGGTCAGGAGATAGTAGATTATGCTCGTGACAGCTCCGTGCACCCTCGTTATGTACCAGGCAAGCATGCTGGTGCATAGGAGTATGAAGAAGACCGAGGCCACCGTGATCCACAGCGAGTAGCCGAATGCCGAGAAGAACCCGGTCTTCATGAGTCCCCCCGTGTAGTTCGTCAGCCCGACGAATGTATCGCTGTCGGGAAGCGCGAACGGCGCATTGGATATGAACAGCCTCGATTTGAACGAGTTCATCACGACGACTATTATCGGGAATACCGTATATGCCGCCACTGCCAGAAGGAATGCGAATGCAATCCATTTCGTGTATTTCCTGGATACCTGCATTATGCTGTCTCCTCCCTGTCCCTTGTGAACCTGAGCTGCAGCAGCGCTATCAGGGCCACCGCTATCGTGAATATGACGGCCTTCGCCTGCCCCACGCCTTCGAAGCCCTGCCTGCTGTAGAATGTATTGAAGATGTTCATTGCCAGCATCTCCGTTCCATGGTTCGGCTGTCCCGCGGTAAGCGCGAGGTTCTGGTCATATAGCTTGAAGCCGTTGGTGAGCGTGAGGAAGAGGCAGATCGTTATCGAGGGCATCACCGAGGGGATGGTGATCCTCGTCAGCGTCGTCCATCCATCCGCGCCATCGATGGCTGCCGCCTCGAGCTCATCCTGGGGTATATTCTGGATGGCGGCGATGTAGATCACCATCATGTAGCCGGCGTTCTGCCAGTTCATGAGCACCACCAGCCCCCAGAATCCGAATTTCGGATCCGACATTATGTTCATCCCGAATGCGGCCAGGACTCCGTTTATGATCACATTCCATATCCATCCGAGGACGATGCCTCCGATGAGATTGGGCATGAATATTATCGTTCTGAATGCATTCGTGCCGGGTACGTTCCTCGTCAGGAGGAGCGCGAAGGTGAATGCGGCCAGGTTTATCGTCACCACGCTGATCACGGTGAAGAGCAGCGTGAACAGGAATGACTGGGTGAAGTACCCATCGACGGTGAATGCCCTCACATAGTTCCCAAGCCCTATGAAATGGGCATCCGTTATCGTCGTGAAGCTGCAGAATGACAGCACGAGCCCCCACACGAACGGTACAAGGAACGCTATCAGGAAGCATATCAGCCCGGGAAGCGCGAAGAGCGCGAACCATTTCCTTATGGATTTCTCCATTTTTCCCTCCAGAAACAGAAAGCCGCCTGCGGGAGGCGGCTTCTCTTCATTACCTTCCTGCCAGCTCAGCCTCGCGTGCCCACGAATCCTGGGCTGCCTTCACCGCATCCTCCCATGTGATGGAGGAGTTGATGTACTGCAGGAGCGCGGAGCCGAAATCAGCCTTCCACTGCTCTGACGGAATGCCTGCGAATGTCCATGGCACGGACTTCACGGATGCATCCGCCATCCACTCCGTCACCTGGCGTGCAAGGGGATCCGTCGGCTGCTCATCCTCGGAGAATGTGTTGAACGGAGTGATGAAGCCGAGCCTGTTCGTCACGAGGTCCTTGCCCTCCGGAGAGGAGAAGAGCCACTCGAGGAACTGGAGGGCATTCGCCTGTGCCTCCGCCGATGCATTCCTGTTTATGCAGAGGTAGTTCTCCGTTCCTACGCAGATACCCTGTGCGCTCTCGCCCTCCATTCCCATGTAGAGCGGAAGGAACCTGATGTCGCTGTCAGCGACGGTGTTTCCCGGCACTCCGAGGATCTGCGAAGCTCCCCAGTTGCCGTTCTGCACCATTGCGCACTGGCCAAGGGCGAACTCAGCCATCGAATCAGCATCGTTCTTGCCTCCGAGAAGTCCCTTCTGCGATACGGAGTTGTCAAGATAGAGATCCCAGAGGTTCCTGAAGTCATCGCTGTAAGCGAAGTCGAATTCCGTTGCCGCGAATGCTGCTGCGAGGGCAGTGGAGCTGTCTCCCGACTTGTCACGGAACTCAGCCCAGAGCGGCATGTTGAAGAGGTGCGTCTGCCATCTCCAGTCGCTGCCCGGAGCCATCGATGTGGAAGCGAACACTCCCTTGATGCCGAGCTCATCCTTGTGTGCCGTCATGTCCTCGACAACTGCCTTGAGCGTCGCGAAGTCCCTTATTTCCTCAGCGCTGCTGATATCCACAGCCTTGCCAGGCAGCGCGAAGTAGGCGCGCATGATGGCATCGTTGTATATGATCCCATAGCCTTCCACCGTGTACGGTATGGCATATACATGCCCATCCTCGGAGAGCGCCATCGACGGATCCGAGAGCATCGAGTAGATCGCGCTGTCCTCAAGAGGGGCGGCATAGCTCTTCCAGTTGGCAAGCCCAACAGGGCCGTTTACCTGGAAGATCACAGGCGGCTCTGATTTCGTTATCTCGCTCCTGAGCGTCGGCTCATACTGGTTCGAGGCTGCGGTCACCACCTTGAGGGGTATCCCCGTGGCTTCCTCGAATGCAGGTTCCACTTCACTGGTATATACTTCCGCGATTTCCGGCTTGAAGTTCAGGAAATATACTTCCCCGGCTGCGCTTTCCTTGCTTCCGCCTGCTGCGAGAGGCAGTGCAAGGACAAGAAGGACTGCAAGTGCTATGCAGGATGTCTTTCTCATTCTAGTCTCCTTTTGAGGGTATTCCCCACCCTTATCTTAACCGGTTTAGTAAGGCTGTCAACATAAATCTGCGGAAAGAAGAAGCCCCCTGATCCGCAGCGGGGAGGGGGCATGTATATCACAGGTTCTTCACGAAGAGGGCTCTGATCGCGTTGAGCACCGCCACGACCATCACGCCCACATCGGCGAAGATGGCAAGCCACATATCGGCTATCCCCATTGCGCCCAGGATTAGGCACAGCGCCTTGATGCCTATCGCGAATACGATGTTCTGGTAGACGATGCCAAGGCACTTGCGGGAAATCCTTATGGCCTTCGCTATCTTCAAAGGATCATCATCCATAAGCACCACATCGGCAGCCTCTATCGCCGCATCGGAGCCCATGGCACCCATGGCGATACCTATATCCGCACGTCCGAGCACAGGTGCATCGTTGATGCCATCCCCTACGAATGCCAGCTTAGCCTTCGGCGGCTTGGTTCTGATGAGCTCTTCGGCTTTCTCCACCTTATCCTCAGGCAGCAGCTCGCTGTGCACTTCGTCTATACCGAGCTTCCTGGCGACTTCGGCGGCGACCTTCTCCGTGTCCCCGGTGAGCATCACCGTCCTCTCTATGCCTGCCGCCCTGAGTTCCCTCACAGCTTCCGCTGAATGGGGCTTTATGGAGTCGCTTATGACTATATGGCCTGCATAGGCTCCATCGACTGCTATGTGGATCACCGTGCCGGTGCTGTGGCAGGGGATGGATCCGAGTCCCAGCTGCCGCATCAGCCTGTCATTGCCGCAGGCTACCGGATGGCCATCCACACAGGCCGTGATGCCGCTGCCGCTTATCTCCTCTATGGAGGAGACCCTGCTGCGGTCTATCGGCTTGCCGTATGCCTTCTGCAGGCTCTTCGCTATCGGATGGGAGGAGGCGCTCTCTGCCAGTGCCGCATACTCCAGCAGTTCGTCATCGGGCATCGTGCCATGATGTATGCCGCTGACTTCGAATGTGCCTTCCGTAAGCGTTCCGGTCTTGTCGAAGACGACGATCTTCGTCTTCGACAGGGTCTCCAGATAGTTCGAGCCCTTCACGAGCACGCCTGCGCTGCTCGCGCCTCCCAGACCGGCGAAGAATGAGAGAGGGATGGAGATCACGAGCGCGCATGGGCATGATATGACCAGGAAGGTGAGAGCACGGTAGATCCATGCCTCCCATCCTGCGGCATTCCCTGAAATAAGGTTCAGCGATGGCGGGAGCAGGGCGAGAAGGAGGGCTCCGAGGCACACGGCGGGAGTGTATATCCTGGCGAACTTCGAGATGAAATCCTCAGACTTCGACTTGCGGGAGCTGGCGTTCTCCACGAGATCCAGGATCCTCGATACGGTCGATTCCCCGAATTCCTTCGTTGTCTTCACCTTCAGTACGCTGGTCATGTTGATCGATCCTGAGATTATCTCCTCACCTTCATGGATATCGCGCGGCAGGCTCTCTCCTGTCAGTGCGCTTGTGTCGAGCGATGAGCTTCCCGATACGACGATACCGTCGATAGGCACCTTCTCGCCGGGCTGCACGATTATCACGGAACCGATTGCGACATCATCCGGATCCACCTTCTCCAGCTTCCCGCCATCCTCCACATTCGCATAGTCAGGACGTATGTCCATCAGTGCGGTGATGCTGCGGCGGCTCCTGCCGACGGCATAGCTCTGGAAGAGCTCCCCGATCTGGTAGAAGAGCATCACCGCGATAGCCTCGGTGTAGTCGCCGCTTCCCTCATATATGGCCAGCGCGATGGCTCCTGCGGTGGCAGCGGCCATCAGGAAGCACTCGTCAAGCACCTGCCCTCTGATGATTCCCCGCACTGCCTTCAGGAGTATGTCGTATCCGACGGTAAGGTAGGGTATCATGTAAAGCACGAAGCCCAGCACTCCCTGGGCCGGGATGAAGTGCAGGCCGATCATCATCAGCGCTGATGCGATTATGCGCATCAGCATGATCCTCTGTTTCCTGTTCATGATGCACCTCTCAGATGAAGACTTCGCAGTCCCTTTCGGCTTTCCTGCAGTTATGCCTCACATTCTCCATTACGGCAGCTCTGTCGGCTCCATCCTGGAATTCGACTATCATGCGCTGCATCATGAAGTCGACGATGCAGTCCCTGACTCCTTCCGTCTTCCTTGCCGCCGCTTCCATCTTGCCAGCGCATGCCGCGCAGTCCACTTCGATTTCATAGCTCTTTTTCATGGCAACCACCTTTTATCATTCAATCAATTAAGCATTCGTTTAATTGTTATCCATATGCTATTGCTCTCCTCCGGATAAGTCAATAGGGAAGGGGGATTCCGGAGGATATGCGCCGCAGTTCATGCTGTACTGGACATAAGGACATGCATGTGATGGATACAAAAGCTGCGGGAAAGTATATATTCCTGATATATCGCATATAAGGAGGAACAGCCTTGGATATCCTGAAGCAGCTCAGGGAAGTCACGCTCTCGGTGCTTCCGATAGGTCTTTTCACGATAATCCTCTCACTGCTTCTCGGCGTCATGGACAGCGCGCAGCTCGGCAGGTTCCTCCTCTCGTGCCTCCTTGTCATCGGAGGCCTCACGCTGTTCCTGTCCGGAGTGGATGTCGGCCTGATCCCGATAGGCACCAAGATAGGGGCCACGCTCACAAGGAGCCGCAATCTCCCCCTGATGCTTGCCGCATCCGTTGCGCTCGGCATGATAATAACCATCCCTGAGCCGGATGTGCAGGTCCTTGCTACCCAGGTCCATGCAGTGCGTCCCGGTGTCTCCGTGGGTTCCCTTGTCGTTGCCATCGCGATAGGGGTGGGGATCTTCTTCTCCATCTCCATCGCACGCACCATACTGAAGCTCCCGATGAAGATCATCTTCCTCCTCAGCTACATATCGATATTCTCCATCGCCGCCTTCTCCGATGATTTCTTCGTTTCCATAGCCTTCGATTCGGGAGGTGCCACTACAGGACCGCTTTCCGTGCCGTTCATAATGGCTCTCGGCATGGGAGTCGCCGCGCTCAGGAAGCATGATGATGAGGCGGAGTTCGGATACGTCGCACTCTCATCGATCGGTCCTGTCATCGCTGTGCTGGTGCTGGGGCTGTCATCGGCAGGTGGGACGGAGATAGAGGCTGCCGCGGAGGCGGAGGCCGTGATCCCGCTCTCCGAGCTCTTCTCATCGAAGTTCGTAGAGGTGGGGATATCGCTCCTTCCCCTCGTCGCGGTATGCCTCCTGCTGCAGCTGCTCTTCATGAAGATGCCGCGCATTGAGGCGACAAGGGCTTTCGTGGGCATAGCCTATGCCTATATCGGGATAGTGCTCTTCTTCACCGGTGTCGAGTATTCCTTCTCGGAGGTCGCACGTGAGCTTGGGGATGCTCTTATCCTCATAAGCCCGGCGCTTCTATATGCCGTGGGCTTCGTGTTCGGGCTCTGCGTCGTGCTTGCGGAGCCTGCCGTGATGGTCCTCACGGAACAGGTCGAGGATGTCTCGGAAGGCAGGATTCCGCGCCGCATAATGCTCGTGGCCCTTGCTCTCGGCGTAGGGCTTGCGGTGGTGATGGCGCTTGTGCGTACGGTGCATTCGCTTTCGATATGGACATTCCTGCTTCCAGGCTACATCCTCATAATGCTCTTCATGATAAGGACTCCTGGACTCTTCTCGGCAATAGGATTCGATTCGGGCGGGGTGGCTACAGGCCCGATGAGCTCGACATTCCTGCTGCCGTTCGCGATGGGGGCGGCCTCTGGATCTTCGGAGGCGACGCTTGCATCATCGTTCGGGATCATCGCGATGATCGCCATGATGCCGATACTCGTAATAGAGCTTCTTGGTATAATCTATCAGACAAGGGTAAGGAAAGCGGAGAAGGAGGCAGCGGGATGAGCTGGTGCACGATGATGGCTATAGTCCGCAAGGGACAGAGCTCCAGGGTTATGGCGGCAGCCCGGCAGGCGGGAGCACCCGGGGGGACGGTCTGCCTTGCACGCGGCACGGCATCAAGCGCGGTGCTTGCCGCTCTCGGTCTGGGGGATTCGAGGATGGAGGTCCTCACCAGCCTAATAAGGGAAGAGGATTCCGAGAGGATCCTCAGCGCTGTCCATAGCGTGAAGGCAAAGGGCGTCGTCCTTGTCATAGATGCCGCGCGCGATGGGATCATGGAGGATAGCCGTATGGAATCAGGATGGGTGCTTGTCGAGATAATCTGCGAGAAGGGATACAGCGAGGATATAATGGCCGAGGCACGGAAGGCCGGTGCCGGCGGCGGGACAGTGATAAATGCGCACGGCACGAGCACTCCCGATGATGTGAAGTTCTTCGGTGCCCCCCTTGTGCCGGAGAAGGAGATACTGATGATAGTCATCGAGCGGAGCAAGGCCGATGCCGTCATAGAGGCTGTCAGCGCAATGGAGATGCTGAAGAAGAAGGGCATGGGTATTGTCTTCAGCATACCTGTGCATAGTTTCATGAACCTGGGCTGAATGTACCTGAGGGGTATTATCCCGCTCTTATCCGCCTCTCGGCATGATAGCGGGATATTTGTCTGCGAAGCATTGCCAATCGAGTGACAAAGACTCCGCAATCCTATATCATCGTTACCGTTATGAACACCGAAATGATTTATAATCTGATCATGATCGTCGTTGGTCTGATTCTCATCTACCTGGCGATCAGGAAGCAGATGGAGCCTACGCTCCTCCTGCCAATGGGTTTCGGCGCTATACTCGTCAACCTGCCGGGATCAGTCATGCTCCAGGACAATGCGATCCTCCAGTGGCTGTACAACGTAGGTATCGAGAGCGCAGAAGCGTTCCCGCTTCTTCTCTTCATAGGAATCGGTGCGATGATTGATTTCGGACCGCTCATCTCCAAGCCATGGCTTATCTTCATCGGAGCTGCAGGACAGGGTGGTATCTTCATCTCGATGATCATCGCCTCACTCATGGGATTCCCGCTCAATGATGCTGCATCCATCGGTATCATCGGAGCTGCGGACGGTCCTACCGCGATCCTCGTATCGCAGCGCCTGCATTCCAACTATGTAGCCGCCCTCCTCGTAGTCGCATACTGCTACATGGCCCTCGGGCCCATGATCCAGCCGGTAGTGCTCAAGGCAACGACGACGAAGAAGGAGAGGGCGATAAAGATGCATTATTCCGCCGCTTCCGTCTCCAAGACGACCAGGATAGTATTCCCGATCGTGACGACGGTTGTCTGCGGTATCCTCGCTCCGGATTCAGCTGCCCTTGTCGGTATGCTCATGTTCGGAAACCTCCTCAGGGAGTGCGGTGTGCTTGACAACCTCTCGCGCGCTGCCCAGGATATGCTCTCGCCGCTCATCACGCTGATGCTCGGCCTTGCCATCTCGCCGATGATGTCCGGTCCTGCGCTTCTCCGCCCGGAGACGCTGATGATCATGGCATTCGGCCTCGTGGCATTCATCTTCGATACGGCCTGCGGTGTCATCTTCCTCAAGGTAGTCAACATCTTCCTTCCGAAGGATAAGAAGATCAATCCGCTCATCGGAGGTGCAGGTATCTCAGCATTCCCGATGTCATCCCGCGTTGTCCAGAAGGTCGGTATCGAGGCCAACAAGCAGAATCATCTTCTGCCGTTCGCTCTCGGCGCCAACGTCTCGGGCCAGATCGCATCTGTTCTTGCAGGCGGTCTCCTGATGTCCGAGCTCATCCCGATCTTCGGCTGATAGGAGGTATAGGTTATGGATATGCCAAATGTCTTCGTAGTCGCATTCTCCAGCTGGGGTCTTCTGGCCGGAGCGCTCGGTATCCTGTTCGTAGCGCTTGTTATCCTCAATGCGATAACCAAGAACAAGGATAAATGATCGACAGGATCCAATCATCCTGCATAGGGCCGCTGCCATCGCGCAGCGGCTTTTCCTTGAATATGTATTTTCAGTGAATATCGGCGATCGCGTTGACTGAAGGCGGGTCGGTGAATATCATTTGTTCGGAAACGAACTATGAAAGATGATATGATCCTCTTCACGCTCGGGGCCCTTGGCCGCCTTGTGCGCAAGACAGGCGACCGCACCCTGCGATCGGCAGGGCTGAGCACTGCGCAGTGGCGCATCCTCTCAAGCATTTCATCCGGCTGCTCATTCCAGCGCGATATGGAACGCATGTTCTCGATGTCGAGGGCATCGGTCTCGGCGCTTGTCGATTCCATGGAGGAGCAGGGACTCCTGAGGAAGGATCGTGACAGATCCGATGGCCGCATGCGGCGCATCGCGATAACCGAAGAAGGGAAGAGACGGCTTGAGGAGGCGAGGAAGGACTCGATCGAGATCGAGGAGAAGCTTTCCCGGTCGCTCGGATGCATGGATAGGGAATGCTTCATGGCCGCATGCAGGAAGCTCAGGGAGACACTGGAGGGACTGGAATGCTGAGGACTCTTCTTTCCCGTGTGAGAGAATACAGGAAATACGCGTTCATCACCCCGCTTTTCATGGTAGGCGAGGTCGCGATGGAGGTTCTTATACCAACGCTGATGGCTCTCATCGTCGACAGGGGCGTGACGACGCAGGATATGGGGTATGTATTCAGGATCGGGATCGCCATAGTCGCTGCGGCGATGCTCTCGCTTTCCTTCGGCATGGCCGGCGCCTGGAGCGCCTCGAAGGCATCCGCCGGATTCGCGACGAACATACGCACCGATCTCTATTCGCGCATCATGGACTTCTCATTCGCGGATGTGGACAGGTTCTCCACATCATCCCTGATAACCCGCATGACGACGGATGTGCAGAATGTTCAGCAGTCGTTCCAGATGATGATAAGGATCTGCGTGCGGTCCCCGATAATGTTCATATTCGCCATCATCATGGTCTATCACAATGGCGGAGCGCTCTCCCTTGTATTCGCTGTCGCGATCCCGGTCGTCGCAGTCTGCATCTTCCTCATATTCCGCCGCACGTACACCGCATTCTCCAATGCGTTCCGCGGCTATGATGTCTTCAACCGCGTAGTGCAGGAGAACCTGAACGGCATAAGGACCGTCAAGGCATATGTCAGGGAGGAGGAGCAGCTCGGCAAGTTCGAGGAGGCTTCCGAGACGATAAGGCGCAATTTCCGTCGCGGCCAGACAATCATGGCCCTGATGAGCCCCCTGATGATGGCAGTGACCTACTGCTGCATGATCGCTATCTCGTATATCGGGGCCCGTCTCATAAACATAGGGCATATGGAGACGGGGGAGCTGATGAGCATCTATACATATACAGGCCAGATACTCTCATCCCTCGTCATGACCGGCATGGTCATCGTGATGCTCTCCATCGCCCATGCCTCGATGGTGAGGATCGCAGAGGTCCTGAATACGGAACCGGGCATGGATACCAATCCCGATGGCCTGAAGGCAGTCCCGGATGGATCTGTGGAATTCCGCCATGTCTCGTTCGGCTATGGGAAGAGCTCGAAGGTCCTGAGCGATATCGATCTCAGCATAAGGAGCGGAGAGATGGTCGGGATCATCGGCAATACAGGTTCGGGCAAGACGTCCCTTATATCTCTTATAGCCAGGCTCTATGATGCCACCGATGGCAGTGTCATCGTCGGTGGCCATGATGTAAGGGAATACAGCCTCAGGGCACTGCGGAACGAGGTTGCGGTCGTGCTCCAGAAGAATACCCTATTCTCGGGTACGGTTGCCGAGAACCTGAGGTGGGGGAATCCCGGGGCGACCGATGAGGAGATCCGCCGGGCATGCCGCGTGGCTGCCGCAGCTCCGTTCGTCGAGGCGATGAGCGAGGGCTATGACAGCCATGTGGACCAGGGCGGCACGAACTTCTCCGGAGGGCAGAGGCAGAGGCTCTGCATAGCCCGCGCGCTCCTGAAGAAGCCGAGGATACTGATAATGGACGACTCCACATCCGCTGTCGATACCGCTACCGATGCATCGATAAGGAAGGCGCTGCGGGAGGATGTGAAGGATCTGACGAAGATAATAATCAGCCAGAGGCTTTCATCCGTCATGGATGCCGATCAGATCATAATGCTTGACAACGGACGCATTGCCGATGCGGGCACCCACGATGAGCTGCTTGCGCGCAATGCCGATTACCGCGATCTCTACGAGACGCAGACAAGAGGAGGCAACCTCGATGCTTAGGGCAAGAGCCACCGCCGCAAGGGCAAAGGATCCGAAGAAGGCCATGAAGCGCGTACTGAAGCTTGTATTCGGGGAGAGGAAGCTGAAGTTCGCCTTCATAGTGGCCTGCATCCTCATATCATCATTCTCGATAGTCTACTCATCGAACTTCCTGGGGCTGTTCATCGATGAGTGCGTCTTCCCGCTCATCGGCGTGGAGGATCCTTCATGGGCTCCTGTCATCGCGTCCCTTACGCAGTTCGCTGCCATTGTCAGCATCTCGGTGGTGTTCAACTACCTCCTGTCACGCACGATGGTCGGGATATCCCAGGATACCCTGTACACGATACGCGTCGATATGTTCCGCAGGCTCGAGTCGCTGCCTGTCTCGTATTTCGACCAGAATCAGCACGGCACGATAATGTCCCGCTTCTCGAATGACACCGATACGCTGAACCAGTTCATCTCCCATGCGCTGGTGCAGCTGATGCAGTCCTCGATAACGCTTGTGATGGTCATAGTGTCCATGATCATGAATTCCTGGATCATGACAGCCGTGGTCGCGCTCTTCGCCCTGCTGACGATGAAGGCTACATCATCGATCGCGAAGCGCTCTGGACGGCAGTTTGCAGCCCAGCAGGCGGATCTTGCCTCCGTCAATGGATTCATAGAGGAGATGATGAACGGGCAGCGCGTGATAAAGGTGTTCTGCCATGAGGATCAGAGCCGCAGCGATTTCGCAGCGCTCAACGAGAAGCTGAGGAAGTCGATGACCAAGGGAAACACCTATGCGAATATAATGGGGCCCGTCACGATGAATCTCGGCAATCTGCAGTATGTGGCGCTCGTGATAGTAGGGGCAGTGGCAGTGATTCTCTCTGGCGGTGCCGCATCCGGCTATACGATAGGCCTTCTGGCGGCATTCCTGCAGCTTTCCCGTTCATTCTCGAACAACGTGAACCAGATCTCGCAGCAGTCGAACATGGTCCTCCTTGCCCTTGCCGGCGCCGAGCGCATATTCGAGCTCCTGGATGAGGAGAGCGAGACCGATGACGGCTATGTGACGCTTGTCAATGCGAAGATGGATGAGAGCGGCAATCTCACGGAGACAGGGGAGCATACAGGTCTCTGGGCATGGAAGCATCCGCACCATGATGGAAGCCCCGTGAGCTATGTGCCTCTCCGCGGTGACATAGTGATGCGGGATGTAGATTTCGGCTATGTGCCGGACAAGATGGTGCTCCATGATATATCGCTCTACGCCAAGCCGGGGCAGAAGATAGCCTTCGTCGGCTCCACTGGAGCAGGCAAGACGACGATAACGAATCTCCTCAACCGCTTCTATGATATACAGGACGGGAAGATCAGGTTCGACGGAATCAACATCAACAAGATAAGGAAGGCCGATCTCCGCCACTCCCTCGGGATGATACTGCAGGATACGAACCTCTTCACCGGTACGATAAAGGAGAACATAAAGTTCGGGAAGCTGGAGGCTACGGATGATGAAGTCATCGCTGCTGCGAAGCTTGCCAATGCCCATGGCTTCATAATGATGATGCCTGATGGCTACGATACGATGATCACCAACAACGGCGAGAGCCTCTCGCAGGGGCAGAGGCAGCTGATCTCGATCGCCCGTGCGGCTATCGCGGATCCTCCTGTGCTTGTCATGGATGAGGCGACTTCATCGATCGATACCCATACCGAGGCGCTCGTGCAGAGCGGAATGGACCGCCTGATGGCGAACCGCACCGTATTCGTCATCGCGCACCGCCTTTCGACAGTCCGCAACTCGAATGCGATAATGGTGCTCGACCATGGGCGCATCATAGAGAGGGGAGACCATGATGACCTGATTGCCCAGCGCGGTGTCTACTATCGTCTCTATACGGGAGCCGTGGAACTGGAGTAGGCAATGGCCGCCTTCATCGGCGGCCTCAGTCAGCCTTGCCCTCTTCCGCATTCCCGCCTTCCCCTGCGGGATCCTTCGAGGCGTTTATGATCTCCCACAGCGAGGCGTTGAATTCACCGGCGGTCTCATAGATCACCTTCCCGATGATGCCGCGCCTGAAGAACGGGCGCGTGCCTATCTCGTATGTTATGTCCACGCCCCTGATCACAGCGGTGACGGATGCCGTGTGGTACCTTCTCTTACCCTTCGTGAAATCCGCATGGGCATCGGTGAGCTCGTCGAATGAGAAGAGCTCCGTATCGCCTGTCATGCCGATGGCGGCGATCCTCTTCTCCATATCGGCAACCAGGATGATTCCCTGTCCCTTGTCGTTCATGAATCTCCTGACCATGGTGAAGTTGAGCGCCCGTTCCTTCATGATGCGCAGCAGGTTGCTCTCGATCGTTGACATCTCCGTGTTGTATTTCATGGTTGAGGCCGCCCTGCGCTTCTTCGAGGTAAGCAGGGCATAGAAATTGAGAAGGGTGAATGCGATGAGGATCATCAGCAGTATATAGCTAAGGATATCTTTTATGCTCATAGGGCCATGATACCCTAAACACGGCACAATGCCCACACCTTGCCTGCATCCGCACCCTGCATCTTTTCCGCATCTTCCAATATAATGAAGCCATGGTAAGCGTTCTTGTCATCGTTCCGTACGAGGATATCATCCCGGCATATGAGGAAGCCGTCGCAGCGGCCAATGCCTCTGATATACGCTTCTCGATGGAGTGCTTCTATGGCTCGGATCCGAGCATACTCTCCCATCTGAGGCAGTACGATATCGTTGTCGTCCGCGGCATGACATACCATGCGCTCCGCACGATGTTCCCGGAGCTTCATCTGATAGAGATCAACATGTCCGGGGCGGATGTCATGAATGCATTCGCCGAGGTCACGCGCACCTATGGCCGTGACACCTCTGTCGGCCTCATAGTCACCGACAGCACGATATGCTTTCCGGAGACCGTCCATGAGCTTACAGGGCTGACGGTGAAGCTCCGCGTAGCATACAATGACGAAGAGCTCAGGGCTGCGGCGGATGATCTCCTGGCCCAGGGCTGCCGCGTGCTTGTCGGCGGCAATACGCTCCGCGCATACTGCCGCAGGAAGGATATACCTTTCTGCCATGTCGGTACAGGAGAGGCCGCCATAAAGGAATCGATAGGGGACGCGCTTGCTGCGGCCCGCATCATCGAGGCGGAACGCTCAAGGGCTGAGATGCTGCGAATCGCGATCGACGCGCTTCCGTATTCCCTGCTTGCGATAGGGCGGGGTGATAGGATAACCCTTGCCAACAGCGTCGCAGAGGGATTCTTCGACAGCGGCAGCCTCGTAGGAAGGCCTGCAGCGGAGCTCCTGCCGAGACGCCTGGCAGCCGTGCATCTGGAGAAAGGGACCAGCTCGGAAGTCGTCGAGGACGTGCTCGGGCAGAAGATGCTCATTTCGCTTACCCTTGCCGAAAGCGGCGAGATAATCGTCAGCATGCATGATGTGGGGCGCATCTATGAGGCAGGGAAGAACGCGGCGCCGATTCCCCGGGAGCGGGGTATGAGGGCACGCTATTCATTCTCCGATATCATCGCCGAGCATGTATCCATGAGGCAGCTCATAGCCAAGGCCATACGCTATGCGCAGGCTGACGGAAGCGTGCTGGTGGTAGGTGAGACAGGGACCGGCAAGGAGCTCTTCGTCCAGTCCATGCACAATGCAAGCAGCAGGGCCTCAGGTCCGTTCGTTGCCGTGAACTGCGCTGCCATCTCCTCCGAGCTCCTCGAATCCGAGCTCTTCGGCTACAGCGAGGGTGCGTTCACAGGTGCGAGGAAGGGAGGCCGCACAGGGCTCTTCGAGCTTGCTGACAAGGGAACGATCTTCCTTGATGAGATAGGGGAGATGCCGATACAGCTCCAGGCGAAGCTGCTGCGCGTGCTCCAGGAGAAGGAGATAAGGCGTGTCGGTGGCGATGACGAGATACCTGTCGATGTCCGTGTCATGTGCGCTACCAACCAGGATATCCCCGCGCTTGTCGAGAAGGGGCTCTTCCGCCGTGACCTGTACTACAGGATAAACCTCCTCACGATACGCATCCCGCCGCTGAGGGACAGAGGGGATGACCTGGGGCTGCTGTTCCGCCATTTCGTCCGTCTTTATGCAGAGCGTCTTGATATAGCCATGCCCCCGATAGATGATTCGGCTATCTCGGAGCTCAGGAAGTACAGGTGGCTGGGGAACATCAGGGAGCTGAGGAATGTCGCCGAGCGCATAGTCGTCCTCAACGGCAGCCAGAGGATAACACCGCTTTCCGTGAGGAGCATAGATATCCCCGAAAGCGAGCTTGAGCCCACGGATGCAGCTGCTGGGGCCGTGAATCCCCGGAATATCGATCCGGCAGAGCTCTACAGGCGCTATCAGGCCTCCGGGCTCTCCCTCGCTGAGTTCGCCGGGAGCATCGGGGTATCCCGCACAACGCTGTGGCGACGTTTCAAGGATGTAACATGGAACTGATTTGAAACATGTTTGAAACATGATATAGGTGCAGGCTGAAACTACATCCCGATTACACAAAACTCCATATAGAATATTTTCAGCCCGTAACTCATTCTTCAGGCAGTACATGCGGAAAAAAAATCGTCCTGAGGCATGTTTCCGGTCTCGATTTTGGCATGCTTTTCGCTATAATGGTGGAGTAAATCAAAAAGGAGGCATTATGACTAGGAAGCCAGTTCTCGGCATCCTGCTCGGCGATGGTGGCGGAGTAGGGCCGGAGATTATTGCAAAGCTCATGGCTAATCGTTTCTTCGACGATTACTGCAGACCTGTACTGATCGGAGACAGGAGGATCATCAACCGCGCTCTCAAGGCAGTAGGCTGCGATGCCAGGATCAAGGAAATCAGCGACATCAAGGAAGCGACATGGGATGATGGCGTCTATCCGATGTTCAACAGGAACAACCTCTCCGAGGAGGATGCCCCTATCGGAAAGCTCACTGTCGCATGCGGCAAGGCAAGCCTTGATATGCTTACATTCGCTGTCCAGCTCTATAAGGAGAAGGCAATCGAGGGCTTCTGCTTCGGTTCCCTCAACAAGGCCGGCATGAAGGAAGCGGGATGCCCGTATGAGTCGGAGCATCATCTCCTCGCGCATGAATTCAACCACACGGCTCCGTTCGGCGAGATCAACGTATGCGGCGATCTCTGGACGACAAGGACCACGAGCCATATACCTATCAAGGAAGTAAGCGATCACATCACGGTCGATTCGATCATGAGGGCGATCACGCTCGCGAACGTCTCTCTGAAGAACAGCGGCATCGCGAAGCCGCGCCTTGCCATCGCAGCCCTTAACCCGCATGCAGGCGAGAACGGACTCTGCGGAAGGGAAGAGCTCGATGTAATCACGCCGGCTATCGAGAAGGCGAGGAGCCAGGGCATCGACGCCCAGGGCCCATTCCCGTCTGATATCCTCTTCATCCGCGCATTCCGCGGCGATTTCGATGCGGTCGTTACGATGTACCATGACCAGGGCCAGATCGCCCTCAAGCTCAAGGGCTTCGACCAGGGCATCACGATTGCAGGAGGACTCCCGGCTCCGATCGTGACATGCGCACATGGGACAGCATATGACATCGCCGGAAAGGGCATCGTCAAGACAAGCGCATTCGAGAATGCAGTCAAGATGGCGAGCCGCATGGCGAATCACCTTTATGAGGAGGGAAAATGATTGACGCAAAGAAACCGGTGAAGCTTCCGACCCAGCAGATCCTGCCGATCGTAGGCCTCATCGTAGGTATCGTGTTCCTCTATATCGGACTCAGCGAGTTCGGATTCTGGAATTCCAATACGCATACACCTACGGCAGCGTTCTTCTCGACGATTGTCTCCGTAGGCCTTATCGCGCTGAGCCTCATCGCGCTTCTCCAGAGCATAAGGAAGCCGATGGAGGAGTTCAGGCTCCTTAACTGGTATGTTCCCATCGGATTCCTTCTGATGGTGATTGCCATGATGATCATCGGAACTGTTCCTGCAGTCATCATCTTCGAGATCATCTGGTGCCGCTTCTACGAGAAGATGAGCTGGAAGACAACGATCATAGCAGTCGTATTCTGCCTGATCATGGTCATCCCCATCTTCACATGGTGGCTTGGAATCGACTTCCCGGTCGGCAAGATCGGTGAGCTCATACTTGGATACTGAGGAGGATTGCAGCTATGGAAAACTTCATGTGGCTTCTTCACGGATTCGGTGTCGTATTCTCGCTCCAGAATCTCGGTGCATGTCTCCTTGGATCGATCCTCGGACTCATCGTCGGTGCCATGCCTGGCATCGGTTCTCTCGCAGGCGTTGCACTGCTTCTGCCCCTTACGTACAAGTTCGACCCGACGACGGCTATCATCATGCTCGGTGCGCTCTACTACTCGAACATGTACGGCGGTGCTTTCTCTGCCATCCTGCTGAACATCCCTGGCGACTCGCCGGCTGTTCTCACAGCAGTTGACGGATACCCGATGGCTACTGTCAAGAAGAGACCTGGACAGGCTCTGATGACAGCCAATGCCTCATCCTGTATCGGCGGTATCGTCGGTATGCTCATCCTCGTCATCCTCGGACCTGCGCTTGCGGAGTTCGGCCTCAAGTTCGGACCGGCTGAGATGACAGTGCTTCTCCTTGTCGCCATGACGAGTATCGGATGGCTCGTAGGCGGGAATCCTGTCCAGGGTGTCCTCCTCTCGTTCATCGGTATCCTCGTCGCATCGATCGGCATGGATGTCCAGACTGGTGTTCCCCGCTTCGATTTCGGCAACATCTACCTCCTGGGCGGCGTTGAGTTCATCCCGTTCGTAATCGGTACGGTCGGATTCGCACAGCTCATGCAGCTCATGGATGAGAAGGACAACGAGGTCCATTCCGTTACGGATAAGCTCACGATCCGCGGCTCGATGCTCACAGCCCATGACTGGAAGAGGCTGACGCCTCCATCGCTCCGCGCAGGTTTCGTCGGAACATTCGTAGGAGTTCTTCCCGGAGCAGGCGCTACCGCTGCTTCCTTCCTCTGCTATGCAATGCAGAAGGGATTCAAGAGCGAGGAGCCGCTCGGAACAGGCGCTATCGAAGGCATCGCGGCATCCGAGTCCGCGAACAACGCAGCAGCTGCCGGAAGCTTCGCACCTCTCCTTGCTCTCGGTATCCCGGGATCAGGTACTGGCGCAGTCCTCCTCGGCGGACTCATGATGTGGGGTCTCAACCCTGGACCGCTCCTCTTCACGAACGATCCTGATTTCGCATGGGGCCTGATCGCTTCGCTCTTCATCTCGAATATCGTCGCGCTCGCCATCTCCCTCGGAATCATCCCGGTCCTTCTGAAGATCCTGAAGGTTCCCGTGAGGATAATGATCCCTGTGATCATGATCGTATGTTTCCTCGGTGCCTATGCAGCGACATACTCGATGTTCGGAGTGTTCATCATGCTCATCTCCGGCGTTGTCGGATACCTCTTCGAGAAGAACGACTACTCGACAGCTCCTATGCTCCTTGCATTCGTTCTCGCTCCGCTGCTTGAGGACAACATGCGCAAGGCATTCATCGCAACCGGCGGCGATATCAGCGAGGTGTTCTTCTCTTCCGCTATCGCTACTGTGCTTACGATAATCCTCATCGTGCTCTGCGCATTCCCGATCGTGAGGACTATACTCATCAAGACTGGTGTCTACACACCGAAGAAGAAAGATTAACCAAAGGAGGTTATGGATATGAAAAGGAGTTTCGTACTTGCCGTCGCTATGCTGATGGCTGCGGCTATGGTCTTCGCCGGTGGCTCTAAGGAGAGCGGAGACGGAACATTCACACCGACCAGGGATGTTACATGGACTGTTACATCCAACCCGGGCGGCGGTTCTGATATCTTCACCCAGGAAGCCAAGGATGCAATGCTCACGAACGGCATCTCCGATGCTAATATCGTCATCGACTACGTTACGGACGGCGGCGGCGAGGTCGGAAGGCTCAATGTCTCCAGGATGACTGGCGCAAGGGCTGACTACAATCTCATCACCTTCAACTCCGGTGACCTGATGCCGATGTGCCTCAATACCGATAACCGTGTCGAGAACTTCACCCCGATCGCGATCATGGCTGTCGACAAGCAGCTTCTCTTCGCAGGCGATGTGACGAAGTACCAGAGCTGGCAGGAAGTCCTTGACGCCCTTGCAGCTGGTCAGAGAGTCGTCATCGCAGGATCCAAGGGCGATGATATCGAGACATACAATGCCCTCATCGCAGAGCTTGGCGTTGATGAGTCACAGCTTGCCTACATCACGAACGATTCGACATCGACAGCCATCACAGCGCTTCTCGGCGGACATGTCGATCTCGTCCTCGGCAAGCCGGCTGCAGCAGAGCAGTATGTCCTTGCTGGCCGCATGAAGCCGATCCTCGCTCTCTCCAACGAGAGGTTCCCGACCGAGCTCTTCAAGGATGCTCCTACTCTCGGCGAGTTCGAGGGATACGAGAATGTCGAGGTTCCTGTATGGCGTGGCGTAGCTGCTCCTAAGGCTATGAGCGATGCAGCAGCTGATTACTGGACAGAGTGCCTGAGGCAGGTTTCGGAGACAACCGACTGGCAGGAAGGCTACATCCAGCGCAATGCCCTTATTTCCCAGTTCATGGACAGGCATGAGGCCGCTGAGTATATGGCTCAGTACCAGGCTGATTACCTTGCCAAGATCGGCAAGGATGCCTGATCCTCAGGGAGGAAAAATGAAGCGTATCGCAATTCTGCATACAGTCAGAAGCGTTTACAATTCCTTCAGCGGCCAGTTGATGGCCGCTGTTGCACAACCAGTGGCCATCTCCGAGATGGTTGATGAGTTCCTGGTTACGAACGCTCGCGAGAAAGGCTACTTCCCGCCGGAGAACAGGCGGAAGCTCTATCTCGATCTCCTGTCGATGTACTCAGGCTCCCCGGATGCGATCGTCGTCACGTGCTCGTCGCTGACGCCATTCGCCTCGGAGTTCAGATCCTCGTTCGATGTTCCCATCATCACCATCGATGACCGCATGTGCGCTGAGGCCGTGAGCGGAGGAAGCCGCATCGCCGTGTTCGCCACTGCTCCGACGACAGTCGATCCGACTGTCTCCAAGATCCAGGGCGAGGCGGACAAGGCCGGGAAGAAGGTCGAGATAGCATCCTTCCTGGATACGAAGGCAATGGATCTCCTCTCCTCAGGCGATACCGCAGGCCATGACAGGCGTCTTGCGGAGCTTGCCGCAAGGGAAGGGAAGGGCTTCGATACGATAGTGCTTGCACAGGCAAGCATGGCAACGGCACTGGAAGGCGTCAGCAAGGCCTCGGGCTGCCGTGTGCTCACATCCCCCGGAAGCTGCATCGCGGAGATCCGCGAGGTTCTGGGACTGTAGGAGGCAACATGGATCACGCAGCAATCAATGTCAGGGATCTTGACTGGAACATAAGGTTCTTCAAGGATGTCTTCGGCTACACAGTCACGAAGGAAGGCACTGCGGACAATGGACGCCGCCAGGTCTGGATCTCGGGCGGGCTCCAGCTGGTTCCTGCCGATGAGGCGGCAGCCGAGGGCGGGATCATGAACCACATCGCATTCACCGTAAGCGATGTGGATGCTGTCCTTGGGAGAGCCGACAAGTACGGGGTGAAGCACCTTGAGAAGGGCTATAACTGGATCGTGCTCCCAACAGGTCTTGTGATAGAGGTCCTCGGCCAGGAGTGATCAGGAGCCGTGCAGGACGTGGTGGGTGATGAGGTTCTTCGCATCCTCCGTCCTGCCTGTCCTGAGCATGGCGATGAGCTCATTGTGCTGGTTGAGGTATGCGATCAGTCCCTCCGCGGCGAGATTCTGCTTGACACGGAGCAGCTGTATCCTCGCATCCAGCCTCCGGTAGACTTCGATGAGGGCTGCGTTGCCTGAGCATTCCACGAGCGCTATGTGGAAGAGGCTGTCCTGCTCGAAGGACTTGCCCCTCTCCCCGACGGTCACTGCATATGTGCATTCCGCCGCATATCTCGAAAGCTCCGGAAGCTTCTCCTCGAGCACCTCGGGCGTGATATGGTCTATCGCGAACTTCTCGAGCTCTATCCTCAGCTCCGCTATATCCAGGGCTTCCTTATCCGATATCATCGCGATTGCCGCATGGCTTCTCGGGGCCAGGCAGACAAGCCCGTAGTCCGAAAGGCGGCGCAGCGCTTCGCGCACTGGCGTCCTCGATACCCCGAACTGCGTCGCGAGCTCATCCTCGCGTATCTTGTCTCCTCCTGACAGCTCCCCCCTGAGTATGCTGTTCTTTATCTCTGTGTATATCTGGTCAGCAAGCGACTGCTGGACAATCTGCATAGGGACTCCTTTGCGATTATTCTAGCTTACCCCATCATCGCGGTCAACGTTTATTGTATACAGTATTCTGCTTTCTTATACGCGTGCGCGCGACATTTTTCCTTGACAGATGGATATTTCGATGATATGTATATTGTATACAATTCATAAAAGGAGTGGAACATGAGCGATAAGCTGACTCAACTGCTCTCTGATCCATCGAAGAAGATGAATGCCAGGGAGCTATCATATCTCGCAGCGTGTTTCAGGGAGACGATGTTCACCGTTCTCCATGAGAGAGGAACAGGACACTGGGGCGGATCCAGCAGTGCTGCCGAACTTGTTACGTCTCTGTATTTCAACAGACTCAACATCAACCCCAAGGATCCCCACTGGGAGGACAGGGACCGCTTCATCCTTTCCAAGGGCCATGCAAGCGTGAATCTCTACACGGTCCTCGCCAACCGCGGATTCTTCTCAACGGATCTTCTTCCGTCATTCAGGAAGACGGGAAGCATCCTCCAGGGACATCCTGCAATGCTGAAGTGCCCCGGAGTCGATATGTCCACGGGTGCCCTCGGACACGGGATATCCGTTGCAGCCGGCATGGCGCTCGCAGCACAGCTTTCAGGCAGGAAGTACTGGACATACGTGCTCACAGGCGAGGGATGCCTTGATGAGGGCTCGAGCTGGGAGGCTCTCCTCTTCGCAGCGAAGTACAGGATCAGGAACCTTGTGCTCATGATCGACTACAACAAGGTCCAGCTTGACGGAACAGAGGATCAGATCATGCCTCTCGAGCCGCTCGCGGAGAAGCTCAGGGCATTCGGCTGGAACGTATCCGATGGCTATGACGGCAACAACACCGAGGACATCCTCAGGTCGTTCGACTGGATGGACAGCGATGATGTATGGCCGAAGGCTGTCATCTACGACACGGTCAAGGGCAAGAACGTAAGCTTCTCGGAAGGGAAGAACACATGGCATGGAGCGAAGGTCGATGACGAGCACTATGCTATCGGAATCAAAGAGCTTATAGCTGACAAAGAGGCAAAGGAGGCACTTCTATGAGCAAGGCAATGCGTGACGCTTATGGTGAGCACCTGGCAGCTCTTGGACAGGATCATCCCGAGCTGATTGTTCTCGATGCCGACGTATCGAGTTCCACAAAGAGTGCGGTATTCGGAAAGAAGTATCCTGAGAGATTCTTCAATACCGGTGTTGCCGAGGGCAACCTCGCAGGAGTGGCTGCAGGCCTCGCGACATGCGGCTATCATCCGGTGATCAACGCATTCGCGATCTTCCTCTCGCTGAAGAGCCTTGACCAGATCAGGAACGACATCTGCTACAACAGCCTTCCTGTCATCATCGGCGGTGCATACGGCGGGCTTTCCGACAGCTTCGACGGCGCAAGCCATCAGGCTATCGAGGATATCGCGATCTTCCGCTCGCTCCCGAACATGGAAGTGATCGTCCCCTCTGATGCGCACCAGGCAGAGCTCGCTCTCGACTATGCGCTCACGAGGAAGAACCCGGTATACATCAGGCTCAACAGGAATGAGATGCCTGATATCGATACCGACAGGGATGCATTCTTCCAGGGCAAGGCAGTGAAGTGCAGGGAAGGCAAGGACGTGACGATCGCCGCCAACGGCATCACGGCATCGCTTGCCATGCAGGCTGCTGAGATCCTCGAGAAGAAGGGAATCAGCGCAGAGGTGTTCTCCGTACCGTTCGTGAAGCCTCTCGATGCCGATTCGCTCATCGCATCCGCAGAGAAGACAGGTGCTCTCGTGACTGTCGAGGAAGCTCTCAAGATGGGCGGCTTCTACTCAGCTGTCGCAGAAGCATGCTTCGAGAGAGGAACGAAGTTCCGCGTTGCTCCTATCGCGTTCGATGACAAGTTCGGCGAGACAGGACCATACATGGACATCCTCGCAAGGTACGGCCTCTCCGGTGAGCATATTGCAGAGGTTGCCGCTTCTCTCATAGGATAATTACATTACAGGTATACCTGTAGGAGGAATATTATGGACTACATTGCAAGATCTTATGATCTCCTCAAGGCCTGGAAGGGCGATGCCTACACATTCGGTGTAGGCTGCCTGGACAAGGCAGGCGAGATCGCTAAGGGTTTCGGCAAGAAGGCTCTTCTTGTATCGAATACGACATACATGAAGCCGGTCGCGGACGAGGTGAAGGCATCCCTCGAGAAGGCTGGTGTTGAGATCGTCGGCGGCACAATCGCTCCCGATGCAAAGCCGAATGCACCCCGTGAGGATGTATATCGCCTTACGACATATGTCCTTCAGTTCCAGCCGGACTGCATCGTTGCAGTAGGCGGCGGCTCGACAATCGATGCCTGCAAGGCTGCAAGCATGCTCGCAGCTCTCGGCTCGAAGGTCACTCCTGAGATCGATGCATACTTCGGAACCGGCAAGATAACGGATTACCTCGCAAAGACAGGTGCAAAGCTCACCCCTGTATTCGCTATCGAGACAAGCGCATCCAGCGGTGCCCACCTCACGAAGTACTCCAACATCACCGATCCTGTCGCAGGACAGAAGAAGCTCATCGTCGATCCGGCCATCGTCCCGGCTCACTCGCTCTTCGATTACAAGGTGACATGCTCCATGCCTGTCAGCGTTACGATCGATGGCGCTCTCGATGCCATTGCCCATACCTTCGAGGTGTTCTGCATGGCAAAGGGCGATGCATATGACAAGGCAAAGGAGATGGCGGAGTGCGCTATCGGTCTTGTGACGACATATGCAAAGGACATCATCGCCAATCCTTCCGATATCAAGGCACGTGAGGCAATCGGTCTCGCAACCGACCTCGGCGGCTATGCCATCATGGTCGGCGGCACATCAGGCCCGCACCTCACATCATTCAGCCTCGTCGATATCGTGGGACACGGAACAGCATGCGGTCTCATGAACCCGTACTACATGGTCTTCTACAGCAAGGCAATCCAGCCGCAGCTCAAGATCGTGGGCAATATCTTCAAGAGCCACGGATTCACGGACAAGGACATCGACAGCCTCTCAGGCCGCGAGCTTGCAGTTGCTGTCGCTGAGGCTATGATCGCTTTCGAGAAGTCCATCGGCGCTCCTTCGAAGCTTTCCGACCTCAAGGGCTTCAAGGCAGAGGTCCATATCCCGAGGGCACTCAAGGCCGCAAAGGATCCCGATCTCAAGATGAAGCTGCAGAACATGCCGGTTTCCATGACAGCTGATGACGTTGACGAGTTCATGGCTCCGATCCTCAATGCAGCTGCAACTGGTGATCTCTCGATCATCAAGGAAATGTAATTAGAGACGATTGCAGGAGAGGAGTATGCAGAGAGTCAATCCATTCGGTTCAGGTTATGGCGATATAGTTCTTCCGGACAACACGTTCGTTGCCCATATGGAGGATCCTGCGCTGGTTGATGATCCCAAGTCAGCCATCGAGGATTCACTTATCCATCCGATAGCTTCCGAGAGCCTCGAGGTGATAGCCAGGAGGAAGAAGGATGCGAAGAAGGATGCGAAGGCGGTGATCGTGATCTCCGACAATACACGCCCTGTGCCGTACAAAGGGGACGATGGCATACTTCTCCCGGTGATCGAGACATTGATCAGATGCGGTTATGCTCCGTCCGAGATAACCGCGCTGGTTGCTACGGGCATGCACCGCCCGATGCGCGAGGATGAGCTCCACGCGATGATAAACGAGAAGGTATTCGAGCTTGGTGTGAAGGTAGTCAACCATGAGCCCAGGAATCCTGAGAGGCTCGTGTATATCGGGACTACGAAGCGCGGTACCAACGTGATGATAGATACGCTCTATGCCGAGGCTGACCTCAAGATCGCGACCGGTCTTGTCGAGAGCCACTTCATGGCAGGCGTATCAGGCGGAAGGAAGGCTATCTGCCCAGGCGTGATAGGCGAGGAGACGACATACATCTTCCATGGTCCGGCACTGATGGATGACCCCGATTCAAGGGATCTCTCCATAGACAATAACCCGGTCCATGACGAGAGCCTTGCGGTTGCGAAGCTCGCAGGCGTCGACTTCATCGTGAATGTCACCCTTGACCATTCCTTCAGGATAACAGGCGTGTACTCCGGTGATCTGGAGAAGGCACACCTTGCTGCCGCCGCGAAGATACAGGAATCCGTCGGCGTTCCTGTACCATATGAGGCAGATGTCGTGATAACGCATGCAGGATTCGTAGGAATCAATCATTATCAGTGCGCGAAGTGCGGAGTCGCTTCACTGGGTGCGCTCAGGAAGGATGGCTATCTGGTCACGATCGCGGACTGCACGGACAAAGGACATGTCATCGGAAGCCCGAACTACAGGACGACGCTCGCTCTGCTTCATCTTGTCGGGTCGGATGCATTCGTCCGCATCCTCAACAGCCCTGACTGGGTCTTCCTCCCGGAGCAGTGGCAGGTCCAGGAGTGGGCGAAGGTCTTCAGGAAGATCCCTCAGGATCACTACTACTTCTATGCTCCCCAGATCACGCATGACTACTTCGATCTCCTTCCTGGCAATGACATAAGGATGCTTATGGACGGAGCGGATGAGAAGAGCGCTGATATCTATGCGAAGGCCATCGATTCAGCCCTCTCTGATATCGAGAGGAAGACAGGCAAGAAGAGGAGCGAGCTGAGGATAATCTACATCGCAGACGGTCCTTACGAGATCCCGTACACAGAAGGAGGCAGGAAATGATCAGGCTTGGTATCGCCATCGCTAGCGAGAATGCGCTTCCGTCGGCGTTCGTAGTGCTCCGCGGACTCGAGAAATCGATAAAGCTTGCACATGAATATGGATATGATGGGGTTGAGCTTGCCCTCAAGGATCCGGATGAGATCACGCATGAGGAGCTTGGCTCTATCCTTAGGAAGAACAGCATGGAGGTGTCCGCAATCTCCTCCGGCCAGGTCTTCGCGGCACGCGGCCTGATGTTCACCGACAGCGACAGCGGGAAGAGGGCTGAGCTCGAGAAGGCATTCCATGGCTTCATCGATCTCGCATCCGAATTCGGCGGGCTTGTCAACATCGGTCGTGTCAGGGGCTTCATCGGAGACAAGCCAAGGGAGGAGGCAGAGAAGCTCTTCCTCGATATGGCGAACAAGCTCTGCGACTATGCCGAGAAGCGTGGCGTCACCATGATCCTCGAGCCAGTCAACAGGTATGAGATCGACTACATCAACAGCGTTGACGAGGGCACCGAGCTTGTCAGGAAGGTCGGAAGGAAGAACTTCACGATGATGCCGGACGTGTTCCATATGAATATCGAGGATGACCATATAGGCGAGTCGCTCATACGCAATGCCGAGAACGTCAGGTACGTCCATCTTGCGGATTCCAACCGCCATGCCCCTGGCGACGGTCACATGGATTTCGATGACATCTTCTCAGCGCTCGGGAAGATCGGATACGATGGCTGGTGCACAGTCGAGTGCCTCCCGTATCCTGATCCGGATACAGCTGCGCAGCGTGCAGTGAAGTTCCTCCGCGCAAGGTATATCTGATCCCGCAAGCAGACGGGAAGGAAAGGCCATAGGTGTGCTATGATGCGCCTATGGCTTTTTCAATCAGGCAGGATAAATGATCGGCATAACTTTCTTCGCTCCATATCTGGGGCTTCGGTCCGTGATAGAGAAGGTCCTTGACGAACGTCCGGACAGAGGATCCATAGAATCGCACATCCTGATGACGAAGACAGGAGAGATCCCTCCCGAGAGCGAGATCCCTCCGTCCACCGATATAATAGTTGCCCGTGGCTTCACGGCGCAGCTGGCGAAGGGCGGTCTTCCGTTCCCGATAATCGAGTTCAAGCTCAGCGGCTTCGATGTCCTCTCTGCCGTCAACAAGGCAAGGACACGCTACAACGCGAAGCGCATAGCCATAGTCGGTACATATTCGATGACATACGGTGCCGAGTCCATAGGCTCGGTCTTCCCCGACATAACGATCCTGAGCTACACGATTGAGCAGCCTTTCTTCATCTCCCATCTCCTGCAGTCGATCTCGGAGGTCTCGGATGTGGTCCTGGGAGGAAGGGCTGTATATGAGGCCGCAGGCGGGATGGGATTCCCATGCATACTCATCGAGACAGGAGAGGAGGCGGTATCGCTGGCTGTCGACGAGGCTGTCAGGAGCGTCGAGATATACCGTGCTGAGCGGAAGCGCAGCGACAGGATACAGACCATACTCGAGTATACGACCGAAGGCATCATCTCCATCGATTCCGACATGACCATCCTGATGCTCAACCAGTATGCGGAGAAGATGATGGGCCCGGGACGCATAGGACGCAGCATAGAGGCTTCGATCGAAGGCTTCAGCATACGTGATGCGCTTCCTTCCCCGGAACCTGTTCTCGGGGAGATATGCCGCCTTGCAGGCAGGGAAGTCAGCCTCAATCTCATTCCCGTGCCGTCCTCCGGAGGCGGCAAGGACGAGTACGTCGTCACTTTCCAGCCTGTTGACAGCATCCAGCGGCTGGAGGACAAGATCCGCAAGAGCCGCAATGCGAAGGGCTTCGCCGTCAAGTACGGCTTTTCGGATATCATAGGCAGCTCCGCCGTGATGAGGGAGGCGAAGGAGACAGCTGAGCGCCTTGCCCTCTCCGATGCATGTGTCCTCATCGAAGGCGAGACGGGATGCGGCAAGGAGCTCTTCGCCCAGAGCATCCATGGCAGGTCCAGGAGGGCGAAGGGGCCGTTCGTGGCCATCAACTGCGCCGCTCTTCCCGAAAGCCTCCTGGAATCGGAGCTCTTCGGCTATGTCGAGGGAGCGTTCACAGGTGCGCGTTCAGGCGGCAAGGCGGGGCTTTTCGAGCTTGCGCATGGCGGCGGGACCATATTCCTTGACGAGATAGGCGAGATACCGCTTGCGCTTCAGGCGCGTCTCCTGAGGGTGCTGCAGGAGAAGGAGATCATAAGGCTCGGCAATGACCGCATAACGCCGATTGACGTACGCGTCATAGCTGCGACGAACAGGAATCTCGGCAAGCTGGTTGCGGAAGGGGCTTTCCGCTCCGATCTCCTTTACCGGCTGAATGTCCTTTCGCTCTCCATCCCGCCGCTCAGGCAGCATGCAGAGGATATACCGGCGCTTCTCTCAGCATTCCTCCGGGATGAGGCAGAGCGCAGCGGCGGGCGTGTCCTGGCAGTCGCATCCGATGCCCTTGCCCCCGTCCTCTCGTATTCCTGGCCCGGCAATGTCAGGGAGCTGAGGAACTTCGCGGAACGCCTTACGGTATTCTGCGATTCATCTGCTGCCTCAAGAAGCGATGTGCTCAGGGCTCTCGGGCAGCGCTGTGCGCCACCTGCTGCTTCCGATGAGGCAGGAAGGCTCCGTGAGATGCTGCAGCGCCATGGCGGCTCCAGGAAGGAGACCGCTGCAGAGCTCGGGATCGATGCATCAACGCTCTACAGGCGGATGAAGAAGCTTGGCCTGCTATAATTGCATTGCATGCTATTGCGTATGCAATGCATATTCTGTCTCGACAAAAAATGCATAATTTTATATCTATTGTTTAATTTTATTATTTTGCTTGAATTAAAGTGGTGAAAAAGCATATCGCCGCATAGTTGGCACTGAATATGCATACTGTGTTTGACTAAAAGCGAGGTGAAAATGTTCTACCACAATCTGAACGGCAGAAAGAAGGATACAACATCGATTGCCCTTATAGGGACAGGGCATTTCGGTACGGCTGTGCTGATCCAGTCCCTGATGCTCAAGGAGCTGAAGGTCGCGGCCATAGCCGACAAGAACGCGGATGCCATACGTGCAGCCGCAGAGCGCGCAGGACTGGGTGAGGATGGCCTGAGATTCTGCTCGACACGCGAGGAAGTGCTCTCTGCGATGGAGAGCGGTGTGCTTGCAGCTGTTTCCGATGCGATGATCCTCATGGATCTCCCTATCGATACGATAGTCGAGGGAACAGGCAATCCAGAAGCCGGTGCAAGGCATGCGGAGGCTGCTATACAGAACGGCAAGAACGTTGTCATCGTCTCCAAGGAGACGGATTCCTGCGTAGGCCCGATACTCCGCAGGCACGCAGCAGAGAAGGGAGTTGTCTATACACCGGTCGACGGCGATCAGCATGGTGCCCTCATCGAGCTCATCGGCTGGGCACGCAGCCTCGGACTGCACATCGTCTGCGGCGGCAAGAGCCGTGATGCGGAGTTCATCTATGACAAGGACAGCAGGACCGTTACTGTCTACCGCGACAATGGGATAACGATAAAGGAAACGAAGACCGTGCAGCTCAAGGATGATGAGGTTGCGCTCTTCGAGGAGCTCGGGGATGATCCTGGAGCAAGGGTCGCCCAGAGGAAGCTGATCCTCGACAAGCTCGACAAGCGCGGTGGATTCGATCTCTGTGAGATGGTGATCGCGGCGAATGCATCCGGACTCCGCCCTGATACTGAGCTGCTCCATGATGCAGTCGTGCGCACTTCGGAGATACCGGAGGTCCTCTCTCTGAAGGAGAATGGCGGGGTGCTTTCCGTTGACAGCGCGATAGAGGTCGTGACAAGCATCCACGAGAAGAGGGAAGCAGGACTGGGCGGCGGTGTGTTCATCGTTGTCCATGCTGATAACGATTATTCGCAGATGATACTCAATACGAAGGGCTGCATCTCCAACAGGAAAGGCACCTCAGCGCTTGTCTACAAGCCATATCATCTCTGCGGAGTGGAGGCAGCGACTACGCTTGTGGCTGCAGGCATGTATGGCCTCTCGCTCGTCGATGAGTCATTCAGGCAGGACTATGATATCGTCCAGGAGGCGGTCGTGGACCTGAAGAAGGGCGATGTGATGGGCAATGACCATGATGAGAGGCTTCTCACGCACATGGTCCCGGCCCGTCCGATCGCACCGGATGCCCCGATTCCGGCCCACATGCTCAACGGACGCCGCCTTGCTGTCGACGTGCCGAAGGGAACGGTGATCACCTATTCGATGATCGAGCAGCCAGAGGATTCGATGCTCTGGACCCTCAGGGCCGAGCAGGATCTTATGTAATGGAATTCCAAAGGAGGAATATATGAGAAAGATGAGAATGGTGGCATTGCTTGCAGCAATCCTCATCGTAGCGGCCATGCCGCTTATGGCAAAGGGAAGCGCGGAAGTCTCCGATGACGGGACATTCCAGATGACAAAGGAGGCTAGGATCATAGTTCCTGCCAACCCTGGTGGCGGCTCTGACATCTCAGCACGCATGATCGCGGATATCGTGAACCGCAACCACATGACGGAGAAGAACTTCGTTGTCGAGAACAGGCCGGGCGGAGCCTGCGCTGTAGGCTACAACTATGTCGGTTCCCAGAAGGGCGATCCGTATACTCTCCTTTCGCTTCATTCAGGCAACATCGTCGTTTCCGCAGTCAATGGATGGGAGATGCAGTGGGATGACCTGACTGACATCATCGCTATCATGGCATGGGATGATATCACGCTCTGCGTACGCACCGACGGTCCGTTCGAGACTATCGAGGATGTGATCGAGTATGCAAAGGCCAATCCCGGCAAGCTCAGGTTCGGCTCAGACCAGAGAGGCAACACGAGCCAGCTCGGCTTCGAGCTCATGAGGAAGTATATCGGACTTGATATGAACTATGTCCAGTATGACTCCTCCGGAGACGTTGCCAGCGCACTCCTCGGCGGTCATGTCGACGTAGGTATCCTCAATCCTGGCGAGTGCATCGGACAGGTCCGCGGCGGACTTCTGAAGCCGGTCGTGACATTCGCTCCTGAGCGCATTTCCGGCGAGCTCTTCGGCGATGCTCCTACATTCATCGAGCTTGGATATCCTGAGATCACATACCGTGAGTTCCGCGGCCTTTCCGGCGCCAAGGACATGCCTGAGGCAGCTCTCAACTATTATGTAGACCTCTGCAAGAGGATCACCGAGACTGAGGAATGGAATGTGAACTACCTTGAGGCGAACAACCTCCAGCCGGCATTCATGCCGCATGAGGAAGCCATGCAGTTCACGGCAGACCATGTCAATCAGATAATGCAGACATTCGAGGAAGTCGGATACTTCGATCTCCTGAATTAGACTTCATCTATAAGAGGTGTTTATGGGATATGTATTCCCCGGACTGTCGATACTTGTAGGCATCTACTGGGCAGTCAAGGCATTCGGTTATAGACTCTGGGTCCTCAATGGACCCGGAGGAGGCCTGTTCCCGCTCATCGCGGGAATCATGGCCATCGTGTTCGGTGCAGTTCTGATTATCCGCCGCTATAGGACCAGGGAGAAGGCAGATTTCTCCATCAAGTCGGTTCTTCCGATCGCTGGTGTTATAGGGATAATCATAGCTTCCTACATCATAGGTCTCATCCCCGCCCTCGGCGTGTTCATCATCCTCTGGATGGTCATATACGAGAAGGAGAAGTGGGGCAAGTCGATCGCTGTCGGTGTAGGCACGGCACTGGTTCTCTGGCTTGTTTTCGATCTGTGGCTTGCCGTCCCGCTCCCGATGGGCGTGTTCGAGCTGCTCTGAGATAGGAGGATATCATGGAGAATATCGCATTACTGCTGCATGGCTTCAGCATTGCATTCAGCCTGGAGAACATGGCAGCCGCTATCTTCGGTGCAGTCGTCGGACTCATAATCGGCGCTATGCCGGGACTCGGAGGCATCACGGGCGTCTCGCTCCTGCTGCCGCTTACATTCGGAATGAACCCGACCACTGCGATCATCGCGCTTGCAGGTCTCTACTATTCGACCATGTACGGCGGTGCATTCTCGGCAATCCTCCTCAACATCCCGGGGGATTCCCCTGCGGTGGTCACATCAATAGATGGCTTCAAGCTCACGCAGAAGGGGCTGCCTGGCAAGGCGCTCAATGCCTCGACCGTATCCTCATTCATCGGAGGTACGATAGGCATCATAATCCTTACCGTCTCAGGTCCTCTGCTTGCAAGGGCAGGCCTTGCGTTCGGGGCTCCTGAGCTTGCGCTGCTTGTCCTCTTCGCACTCACGTCGATAGGCTGGCTTCTGGGCGATGATATCCCTGGCGGGCTTCTTGCCACTGCCATCGGACTGATGTTCGCGACAGTGGGCGTCGATCCGGCTCTTGGCCAGTCAAGGTACAGCTTCGGCCAGATAAGCCTCCTTTCAGGCATATCATTCATCCCGATGGTTGTCGGATTCTTCGGCTTTGCGCAGGTTATCGACATGATCATCGCAGGAGATGACGGTGCTGTGGCGACGCACGTCAGGATACGCGACTGCGTGCCGACATGGAAGGAGATCAAGATGATGCTCCCCGTGTCGATCAGGCAGGGTATCATCGGAACGTTCGTAGGCGTAATGCCCGGTGCAGGCGCGACTACGAGCGCATTCCTCTCCTATATCATGGAGAAGAGGATCAACAAGTACCGTGATGAGATAGGAACCGGTTCGATGATCGGTGTCGCTGCTCCTGAGAGCTCGAACAACGCAGCTGCCGCAGGCGCATTCGCTCCGCTCCTGACGCTCGGTATCCCCGGAGGTGCCACTACGGCAGTCCTCCTCGGCGGCCTCATGATGTGGGGTCTCCAGCCTGGTCCGCTCCTCTTCACGGAGCAGCCTGACTTCGTCTGGTCGCTCATCGCGTCGATGTATATCGGCAACGTGATCTGCCTCGTGCTTGCGTTCGTCTGCATCCCGGTGCTGGTGCGCGCGATCTCGGTATCGAAGAAGGTGCTTGTGCCTGTGATCATCGCAGTCTGCGTCATCGCGGCCTATGCGAACAGCTATACGATGTTCGATGTGGTCCTGATGCTCATCTGCGGAGTGCTCGGCTACCTTATGAAGATATCGAACATACCGACGACGCCGATGCTCCTGACATTCGTCCTCGGACCGATGCTCGAGCAGTATGTAAGGCAGTCATTCGATATGACACGCGGTGATCCTTCAATATTCTTCAGAGGAGGAATCTGCTGGTTCTTCATAATACTCATACTCCTTGTTTCCTTCTCTCCGCTTCTGAAGAAGCTTTACACGAAAGCCAGAAGCAAAGCCTGACGGAAGCATATTGCCTCCTGCCGCAGCTGCCCGGTGCCGCTGCGGCTTATATTTTTGCCAAGCCTTTTGCTTTCAGCCCCTGATGCACTATCCATGGGAAGATGCAGGGAAGCCATGATGAAGGATTCCGGAACTGCTATCCACAAAACCAGGCAATGCCGCTATTCCTTCTTTCTGGTATGAAGGCAGCGTGCAGGATCATTGCAATCATATTCCTTTCAGCAAGCAGGACCAAACGTTCCGTATCCATCGATTTGCCTGGGGAAATGCAGGAAGGATAGGAATGACGGCTATCGTTGCGGCTGGGGATATGGTCCTTATCCTTTGCTGGCAGAATGATTGCTCTCTGATAACAAGGTCAGAACAAGGATATTCCGGCTTCACCGATGATTTCTGATGCTTCTCTGCAATGCAGCCTAGGATTCTGCAATCATATGCGGTACTGCCAAGGATGCTTTATGTTCCTGAAATAGGAATTCCTCCTTTTTTTCCGACAGAAAAAAATACGTTGACAAATCCCTGGACGGGTGTAGTCTTTGAATAAGAACGATTATCGATTATCGATAATTTGATATGGCTGTAGAAAAGGAGGAATTCCTATGCGTAAGGTAACAATCATTGCATTGCTGCTGGTCTCATCGCTCATGCTATTTGCTGGTGGTAGCAAGGAGGCTGATCCAAATGCCCCGATAATCATCCGTGTCGGTCTATCGGAAGCTATGGACAATCCGATCGGCATCTTTGCCACTGAATGGAAGGAGGAGGTTGAGGAGAGGACAGGAGGTCGTGTCCAGATGCAGATCTATCCCAGTGGACAGCTTGGAGGACCAAGGGAAATGCTCGAAGCAGTTGGATTCGGCAACTCAGAAGTCACCATATGCACGCCGACAGATCTCTCAAGCTTCGTACCGCAGATGGGAGTACTCAATTTCGCATTCCTCTTCCCAGATGCAGAAACAGCTTATGCGGTGATGGATGGAGAAATCGGTGAGGAACTCGGCAAGTATGCGGAGGAAGCAGGATTCAAGGTGCTCGGATATCCTGAGATCGGATTCAGGCAGATTACCAATTCCGTGCGCCCGATAACGAAGCTTGAGGACTTCCAGGGCATAAAGATCCGCACTAGAGGTGCTGCGATCCATCTCGCGACATTCAGGGCGCTTGGTGCGAATCCCGTTTCCGTGAACTTCTCAGAGCTGTATTCAGCCCTGCAGCAGCACATTGTGGATGCACAGGAGAATTCAACGACCAACATCTATCAGAATACCTTCTATGATGTTCAGGATTATCTGTCGCTGGTAAACGTCTTCTACGAATCCTGGGCTGTCACGATGAACAATGATTTCTTCAACAGCCTGCCAGAGGATATACAGACAATCCTCGTCGAAGCATGCCAGGAGGCTGTTGCCCACAACAGGGAGATCGTATCCGGTATGAATGATGAGTACCTGGAGAAGCTTGAAGGTGTCATGGCCGTGAATGAGGTCGCACCTGAGGAGATGGCACGCATCGTTGAGGTGGCTAGGAGCGTATATCCCGATTATGCAGAGGAAGTCGGACAGGGAATATACGAACAGGTGATGGCAGCCATCGGAGCAGAATAAGCCATACGGACAAAGACGAGGTGGGTGGGAGGATATTTCTTCAGGAGGGAATCCATGGACAAGGAATTTATTGAGGATATAGGGAAGATAGAGGCGGATGGAAGCCTTCCGTTCTCGCTCGGGACCAGATACGGCAATCTTGTGTTCCTTTCAGGAATGGTTTCGAAGGACATAAGGACCGGAGAGACTGATTGCGGTGATATCGCTTACGAGACGAAGAAGGTACTGGATAATATCGACAAGCTGCTGGCTGCGGCTGGAAGCAGTGCTGAGAAGATCCTGAAAGTGAATGTATACCTTGCTGATATAGCCGATTTCCAGGCTATGAATGCAGTATATTCCGCATATTTCAATGAAAAAGCCAGATTAGCAGCACGCTCAACTGTCGAAGCAAGGCTCGTTGGGAAATACAAGATCGAGATCGAGGTCATCGCATACATATAAAGGAGGTGCAGAGTGAGTAAAGGAAAGCCTGTCCTTTGGGCAGAACTTTCATGGCCTGAAATGGAAAAGGTGCTGGCTTCTACGGATACGGTTCTCCTGCCTGTCGGAAGCACAGAGCAGCATGGGCGGCATCTGCCGCTTGGAGTTGATATATTCATCCCGGTTGATATTGCCAGAAGGGTATCAGCGGAAACGGGTGTTCCCGTCCTTCCTTCTGTCAATTTCGTTCCATGCGCTTGGCATGAATGCTTCCCTGGAGCAATCAGCATCACACCGAGGGTGCTGATCAGCCAGCTCGTGGATATTGCCAGGAGCCTGCAGAACTATGGAGTGAGGAACATAATCCTTGTGAATGGCCATACAGGGGGCTGTGATTCGACCCTCGTCGCAGCGGCGGATGAAGTGCTGCAGGAAACGGCCTGCAGATTCTATATCGCCAGTGTTGTCGATGTCGCTGCGGATGAGGTCCTTTCGATCTGCAGTTCTCCGGTGCTAGGGCATGCTGATGAAGTCGAGACTGCGAAGATGATGGCAATACGTCCTGATCTTGTGCATATCGAAGGCGTAAAGGCGAATGACAGGGAGCCGAAGTCCGGATATCTGTCTGTGAACTACAGGAGGAAATCGAGGATATTCTTCAGGACCAGCAAAGAGGATTGGAAGGCACTGGCTCCGGAAGGATATATCGGTGACCCATCGGCGGCAACACCGGAAAAGGGAGAAGCCATGCTTTCCCGCATCGCTTCTGAAATATCAGGATTCATAAAGGATCTTGAGAATGGGCATGTGATCTGAGGGATTTAGGAGGTTGTGCAACTGTGAATGAACTTGAAAGGAAGCTTACTGAATCCATAGAAGGCAGCGATGTGGCAGCAATCCTGCAGAAGCTTATCCAGGCGCCGAGCTGCTATCCGCCGGGAAATACCGTTGAGGTGGCGGATGTCTGCTGCAGGATCCTGGAGGAGAATGGCATCCCCGCAAGGAAAGAGGCCCTTGTGCCAGAGCTGCCTTCGGTGATAGGGGAAATCGGAGAAGGGGATGGGCCTGTGCTTGTGATGCATTCCCATATCGATACTGTCCCTGTCGGGGATGTCAGCCGATGGACGTATCCACCTTATTCGGGGACTCTTGCTGATGGTATGATATATGGCCGCGGCGCAGGTGACTGCAAGGGAAGCACGGCTGTTCAGCTGGCTGCGATGATTGCCTTGCGAAAGTCTGGTGTACCGATTAGGGGAAAAGTCCAGATCGCATGTGTTGCAGATGAGGAGAACTGTGGCGCAAAAGGAACGAAATGGCTTAGGGAAACAGGCATCCTGAAACCCGATATCCTCATTATCGGAGAGCAGACAGAAGATAAAGTGGCTGTCGCAGAAAGGCAGGCTATCTGGGTGAAGCTTACTGTCCAGGGAAAGGCAAGCCATGCTGCAATCCCATGGAAAGGCGAGAATGCGATTGTCAGGATGGGATATGTCATAAAGGAGATAGAGGAAACGCTTAAGCCCGGGCTCAGGCATGATCATCCCTATCTTCCGCCTTCTACTGTGAGCATAAACATGATATCCGGTGGGTTCAAGGAGAATGTCGTACCTGAAAGCTGCTCGATATCGATAGACAGGCGGGTTCTTCCAGGTGAAAGCGCAGAAAGCGTCTTCGCTGAGCTGGAAGGGGTATTGGCAAGGGTAAAGGGGAAGATTGGGGATTTCCCAAGCAAGCTTGAGCTTATAATCGACCAGGGCCCATCAATCGATACGGATCCGGAATGCGGGCTTGTGAAGGTGATGCAGGGTTCCGTGCAGGAGATCGTCGGGCATGAGGAGAAGATAGTCGCATACGCGCAAGGCAGCGATGCACGGTGGTTTGCCAAGGATGGCATACCTGTGGTGATCTTCGGTCCAAGTGATCCGGAGGTCGGGCATACAGTCGATGAATGCTGCAGTGTTGTCCAGCTTGAGAATGCTGCAAGGATTCTGGCGTTGACGGTTGTGAGATTGCTTGGTGTATGATAGATTTTTCACTGAATGGGAATATTTCTATTCATCATATTATTGGTTTAGATAGGTAATTATGACTGATTTGCGAAGGACGATGCCGGAATTTGTTGCTGATAAGATTGCAGAGCTTATTGCGACAAATGGAATTGAGCTTCAATCCCGTCTTCTTGAAAGGAATCTGATGGAGGAATTCGGTGTCAGCCAGACTGTCATAAGAGAGGCCTTGCTCCATCTTGAAGCAAAGGGACTTGTCACCACTAAGCCAAGAAGAGGTACATACGTAAATAATCCATCCAGTGATGAGATCTACATGCTCTTTGAAGTTCGGAAGATCATGGATGTGTTTGCTGCAAGGAATGCGGCTTTCCACCATACAGCAGATGATATCTGCGAGCTGAGGAAGCTCAGTTCTGAGGCTGAGAAAGCCTATGCTGCCGGCGATTACATGCTGTTCTTCCGGATTTCCAGGAAATTTCATATCCGCATCTATGAATGTTCAGGATTTTCCTGCCTGACAAGGATCTATGATGATATGACAACGTTGACGGACATCTTTCATCATAATCTCCATGTCTCCAGGGATATCGATTTGAATGACGATGTGAAGGGCCATGCCCAGATATGCGATGCAATAGAGTCTGGAGATCCCGAGCTGTGCGAACGGATCGTCGTGCATCATATTGAGATGATCCGGTCCAAGGATCTGGAGATCATGGCTGATCCTCACTCGTCAGGGAGAGAGGACAGAAATGAGAAACTGGAGTAGTTTTTCAGTAATAGATAAGTTCATAAATCTTATTGTTTTCGTAACAGCAGTCTTCCTTATCGCAATAGGGTCGACTCTGTCGGTGCTTCTGTTCGCGGAGGTTATCTGCAGATATGTATTCAACTACTCGATCTTCTTCGCAGAAGAATTGTCGAGGGTGCTTTTCATCTGGTTCGGGCTTCTGGGGTCTGTCCTTGCGCTGCATGAAGGATCCCATATCGGATTCGATACGATAAAGAACAAGTTCAAAGGCAATACGGCTAGGATAGTGGCAATAGTCACGCTTGGTGTTGTGATTGTTTACTGCTCTTATCTCTTCCTGGGCTGCATATCGATTCTTCCGCGTCAGAGATTCCAGGTCTTCGCAAGTCTTGGCATCTCTCTGTTCTGGTCATACCTGTCAGTTGCTGTCGCAATGGGACTGACGGTGATCCGTGCCCTGTATTCATTCGTGAATGCGATTCGGAACAAGCCGGATAACCTTCTGACTCTTGATGAGATGTTCTCCAATAAGAGGAAAGCTGAGGAGGTGACCGCATGATTGTGATGCTGCTGATATTCGTTGCCTCATTCATTGTCGGAATACCGGTTGCCTTCGGGCTCGGCATAGCCGGGATCATAGGCCTGGCTTTCTTCACCGATGCCTCCGCAAGTGTCGCTGCTGTGAGGATGTATACATCGCTTGATTCGTTTGCGCTTCTCTCGATTCCGCTCTTCGCGGTGATGGGATTCGTTATGGAGAAGGGCGGCACCCTGCAGCGTCTCGTGAGCTTCCTCCGCACTCTCCTTGGACCGATCAAGGGAGGCATGGCATATGTGAATGTCCTTAACAGCATGGTATTCGCCAGCATAAGCGGCACAGCCGTATCCGATGTCTCCTCAATGGGATATCTGGAGATAAAGATGATGAAGGAAACAGGGCTGCCCAAGGATTTCAGCGGTGCGCTCACGGCAGCCTCGGCTGTAGCAGGCCCAACGATTCCGCCAAGCGTCGCGATGGTTGTCTTCGCCCAGGCTGTAGTAGGAGGGCTCTCCATAAGCGGACTTTTCATGTCTGGTGTATTGCCGGGGATCCTGCTTGGTCTGGTCCTTATCATCATGTCATTTGTCTATGTCCACAGGAAGAGCGTCGCTCCTTATATCACAGTCCTTCCCGCAGCAGCTCCAAAGGAGCTCCTGAAGAGCTTCTGGCAGGCATTCCCTGTGCTGCTTCTTCCGGTAATCGTAATCGGAGGAATCCTTCTCGGTATCTTCACTGTTACGGAAGCGGCTTCTGTCGGTATCATCTATTCGCTATTCATAGGTTTCTTCGTGACAAAGGAACTGAAGATCCGCGATATACCATCAATCGTTGTCTCAGCAGCCCTGACGACAGGTACTGTTGCAATCATATTCGGCGCAAGCAGCCTTGTTTCCTGGCTCCTTACGATAAACCAGATTCCGCAGCTTATAGCCGATGCCCTGATCGCATTCACTACGAACCAGCAGGTATATATGCTTATTGTCGTTGGCATTCTCCTTCTGGTCGGATGCGCCCTTGAGCCGAATGCGGCTATCATAATGCTCGCTCCTATCCTTTATCCGATAGCTATGACCCTCGGTATCCATCCGTTCCAGTTCGGGCTTATCTTCGTCATGGCAATCGAGATCGGACTGCTCACACCACCGGTCGGTGTCCTTCTCTTCGTGACGAGTAGTGTCGGCAATATAGAGCTGAGCAAGCTCATACGCTGCGTCTGGCCGTTTGTGCTAGGAGAAGTCGCTGTTGTCATTCTTGCGGTATTCATTCCGCAGATTTCGCTCCTGATTCCTTCATTGCTTGGTATGTGCTGAGCAGATTTACATCGTTGGATCGGCCAGAGGATGGCCGATCCGTATATCCTTCGTATGAATTCAGAAGGGAATGCTTCTGAATGGATTGATACGTCCAAAGGTTCTGACCATGCTTGAGAAATATATAAGATTCGGTATAAGCCCAACTGTCCTTTTCCCGGAAAGCTCAGAGAATCCGGTACGTCATCTTGAGGCTTTTTCGAAAACGGCGGCTCTTCCTGGATATGAGATGCTTGATACGTCATTTCCCGATGATGAAGGAATCATAAAGGAGGAAATGCATATAGCGGCAGAGGAAGGCAAAGGGATAAACTACAATTTCCCGATAGCCTTCCAGTTCCCAGGCAGGTACAATCCGTGCTCGCTTGATGAGAAGGAGCTGGATTCCGCAATCGCGTATGCGAAACAGCATATCAGCTATGCTGCCGCGGCAGGCAGCCGGATCATAGCGATAACGAGCGGTCCTGATTATCTTCCGGAGAAGAGGGAGATGGAATATGCTTCATTCAGGGAGTATCTGAAGGCATTGAGCACCGAATGCAGGAAATACGGTATTGAGATTGCGCTTGAGACTGTTGAGCGGCATCGGTTCAAGAAACTCCTGCTCGGCCCCAGCTCTGAAGCCGGAAGCTTCATACGGGAAATCAGGCAGGAAGGGTATGACAATGTATTCCTGATGGTGGATACTGCGCATTGCCCTCTTATGGAGGAGACTCCTGCTGATGTACTCCATAACTCACTCCTCGCCGGAGTGACCCATGTCCATATCGGCAATGCGATAGTCGGTAATGAAGCTAACCCTATGTACGGTCATACCCATCCGCCTATCGGGATACAGGATGGTTCCTATGATGTGGATGATATCGCCCATTTCCTCCGTCTGCTGTTCGATTGCGGCTATCTTTCCATAAATCCGGAGCATGATAAGCGGCCCTGCATATCATATGAGATAAGGCAGTATCCTGGTACCTCGTATTTCTCTACCGCAATGATCTGCTATGAAAAGATGGATGCTGCATTCAGGAAGGCGGTGAGCTCCTGAGACGCCGCCAGAGAGGAGCATTTCCAGGAATCCGGCAAATCCGCTATGCTGGAATGACCGGGTCCTGGGATTTCTCCGCCAGTGTTCTGCTGGTTATCCTGATTTCCCTGATTTGATTCTCAAAAGCCATGTATCTTGCCGATTCGGCTGCTTTTTCGCTCATGCACAGCAGGGCCGATGCCTGCATGGTTCCGTGTTGTGGAGCAAGATAATGCATCTTAAGGAATAATGCAAACCGATTTTGGATTTTCACGGGGTTTCATTTTAGCTTTTCACGGCATTCCGTTTTGGATTCTCACGGAAAATGCCCGGCGTCACCGGGCCTGTCCTCTCATTTCTCCAGCTTTGCCTCATCCCATGCGAGATTGCCTTCCTTGTCCGTGTAGGTATAGGCAATGGCATAGTAGATGATAGGATCCTTCGTCTTCCATCTGCGGTAGGCTGCGGATACGGCTGAAGCCATTCCCCTGTTGTTCACGTAGTCCTTGCCTTTGTCCAGCATTATCGCCCTGAGCGCACCGAGCGAGATCTGGATCTTCTTCGAATAGAGCGCTATGGCAAGCTCACCTATGAACTCATAGATCTCATCATTCGTCATGATTTCCTCCTTTGTGGAAATTCTAGGGCAGCAGATGCGCTGAGACAATGCTTCAGGAGGCCCTGTCTAAATAGTTTCTCACGCATGGTGCTTTTGCTGTATACTTATCGAAGAAGCGATTTCGGCTTGATAATTGCCCATTACGCAAGGAAAAGCGCAATGGAATGGAGGAAAGATGCCTTTGACCGGTATAGATGACAGGGTTGTCAGGGTCGATGCTGCGGCAAAAGCCAGAGGGGAGGCAAGGTATGTATGCGACTACACGTTCCCCGATATGCTCTATGCATATATGGTCCGCTCATCCATCCCTCGCGGAACGATTGATTCGATTTCGATTCCGAAGCTTCCGGATGGCTACTATTTCATCTCCGCTGCGGATATCCCGCCGGAGGGAAAGAACGAGCTCTGGATGATACAGAAGGACTGGAGATGCTTTGCTGAAGGGGATGTGAGGTATGTCGGCGAGACAATAGGACTTCTCGTAGGGCCTGACAGGAACATCCTGAAATACCTCCTCGATCATGTTGATATAAAGTACACGGAAGGGATTCCCGCTGTCTCGATAGATGATGGGATCGCCTGCAAGGGCGGCGCGATAGTCGGTGAGGACAATGTGCTCTGCCAGCTCTATGTCGAGAAGGGAAAGCCTATGAGCGAGGTGTTCGCTGAGGCCGACTCCATCTACGAGGAGACGCTGGAGACAGGCTTCCAGGAGCACGTGCATCTCGAGACGAATGCCGCGATAGTGACAGAGGAGGACGGGAAGTATGCCATATACGCATCCGCACAGTGCCCGTTCTATATCCGCAAGTCGGTGGCTGGGCTTCTTGGCATACCCCAGGAGGACATAATAATAAGGCAGACGACCACAGGCGGTGCATTCGGAGGGAAGGAGCACTTCCCTGATGTGCTATGCGGACCGCTGCTTGTCGCGGAGCATAGGATCCATAAGCCCATCAAGCTGGTGTTCGACCGCGAGGAGGATATGCTCTACTCCGTCAAGCGCCATCCGTCGAAGGTCACATACAGGACCGCCCTGGATAAGGATGGTAACATCCTCGGCATCGAAGGGCTGGTATACTACAACTGCGGCGCATATCTCTCCGCATCGTATGTCGTTCTGCAGAGAGGCGTGTTCCATGCGAACGGTGTCTATGACTTCCCGAATACATACGTGAAGGGAATAGGCATAGCGACGAATACGTTCCCTTCCGATGCCTTCCGCGGCTTCGGAGCTCCCCAGACGCTTTTCGCGATCGAGACGCACCTCGACCATATAGCGAGGAAGTTCGGATTCGATCCTGCGGAATACAAGGCGCGCTACTTCATAAAGCAGGGCGGGGAGACGATAACCAACGGCCATATCGTCGAGCGCGTGATGCTGCCTGAGATGATGAAGCAGGTTGTCGATGCCTCAGGCTATGAGGAGAAGATAAGGAAGTATCCGATCGGTTCCGGGCGCGGTATCGGGATATCGTTCTACAACCATGGCGGCGCATTCACCGGCAATGGCGAGCAGGCGATAATCAAGGCGCATGCACGCCTGGTGAAGACAGGAGGAAGAGTCCGGATAGAGGTCGGCTCTACGGAGATGGGACAGGGATTCCAGACAGCTCTGAGGAAGATAGCGGCAGTGGTGCTCGGCATCCCCATCGAGGATGTCGATTATGACAATCCCGATACATCCCTTGTCTGCGATTCCGGTCCTACTGCCGCCTCACGCTCTACGATGATAGTAGGCAAGATCGTCGAGAGATGCGCTGCGGAGATGAAGGAGCGCTGGGCAGAAGGTGATTTCTCAGTCGAGAAGGAGTATGAGCATCCAGAGGGCCATCCCTGGGATCAGTCCACGTTCCGCGGCGATGCCTACCTTGGCTATGGCTGGGGGTGCGCGGCTGTCGAGGTCGAGGCTGACAAGCTGACGAACGAGATACACGTCACGGGTATCTGGTCAAGCCATGACATCGGCCATGCAATCGATGAGCTGATAGTCCACGGGCAGGTGAATGGCGGGATCGCGCAGTCCATAGGCTATGCCTCCATGGAGAAGATGGAGAACAGGAACGGCTATTTCAGGCAGTCCTCGATGTCCGATTACGTCGTCCCGACAAGCATGGAGTTCCCGAAGCAGGAGTGGTTCCTCGTCGAGAATCCCTATGAATGGGGACCGTTCGGGGCAAAGGGAATGGGAGAGCTCGTCTTCAATGGCGCGGATGCCGCATACATCGATGCAGTCGAGCGTGCCCTCGGCATAACGGTGCACAGGATACCGATGCCGCCGGAGGATATAGAGGAGGCACTTGGCAATGGTCAGTAGGATAGAATTCAGCGTGAATGGAAGGAAGACGGTATTCAGCGGCAATCCGCTGACCCGCCTTATAGATGTGCTCAGGGAGGATCTCTCGCTGACGGGCGTGAAGGAAGGCTGCGGCGAAGGCGAGTGCGGTGCCTGCTCCGTCATCAAGGACGGCAGGCTCGTTACGAGCTGCATCATCCCCGTCGGGGCTGTGAATGGCTCTGAGATCCTCACGATCGAGGGCATAAGGGATACGGATAAGGGCCGGTGCCTTGTCGATGCATTCGCAGAGGGCGGTGCTGTCCAGTGCGGCTTCTGCATTCCCGGAATGGTCATGGCAGCCTATGCGCTCCTCTCATCGAACCCTAATCCCTCCGAGGAGGATATACGCAGGGGCATCAGCGGCAATATCTGCAGGTGCACAGGCTATGATCTCATCGTCGAGAGCATAAAGCTCGCTGTGAGGAAGGGAGGTGACCTATGGGCATGACCTATATCCCATCGACATTGTCTGAAGCTCTCCATCTGAGGGCTGAGACCGGTGCCAGGCCCCTGGCGGGCGGTACCGATATGATGGTCCAGTCCAAGCGCGGCATAGGGCTGGCCCCTGAATTCCCGTATCCTGTGATGATCATAAGCGGTCTTGAAGAGCTCAGGGGGATAACGAAGCATGAGGACGGGTCGGTGGAGATCGGCGCCCTTGCTTCGCCCGCGGAGATAGCCGCCTCGGATATAGTGCCATGGCATGTGAGGATGGCAGCTGCCGGAATGGGTGCCGTCGCGCTCCGCAACAGCGCGACAATCGGGGGGAACATAGGGAATGCCTCCCCCAAGGGCGATCTCCCGCAGCCGCTTATCCTGCTGGATGCCGATGTCATCCTTGTCTCCTTGCGTGGGGAGACGAAGATGAAGCTCGATGATTTCATCCTCGGCTCCAAGAAGACCGCGCTGAAGGATGATGAGATCATCAGGAGCGTAATCATCCCGCCGCATGAGTTCACATACAGCTTCTACAGGAAGATCGGCATGAGGAGGGCGAATGCGATATCGAAGCTCTCGCTCTCTGCTGCAGCGGTCGTCAGGGATGGGGAGATCCTTGATTTCCGTGCTGCATCCGGTGCTTCCGGACCGAAGGTCATAAGATCATACTCAGCGGAGGCCATCATCAGAGGGCGGAGGGTAGAGGATATCCCGGAGGTGCTTGATGGATTCCTCGAGGCATGGAATGCCGCGATATCGCCGCACGCGATGCCGCAGTACAGGCGCAATACGACAAGGCGCATGCTCTCCCATTTCCTTTCCAGCATCCATGATGGAGCTGAGGCCGGGATCATATCATGAAGGAGGAGCGATGATACACATTGCCAGAACAGCGGAGGAAGCCGTAGCTCTCCGGCACAGCCTGGAGGGATCGGCATATCTTGCAGGCGGTACCGAGATGATGCGTCTCGGTTCCTCTCTCTCCGGGGTCAGGGAGATCATCGATGTCTCCTCCCTGCCTTTGTCAGGCATATCCAATGCAGGCGGGAAGGTGCGCATCGGTGCGCTCACGACGCTCCAGGATGTGAAGGAGTCCCTGCTTGTCCCGGCATTCATAAGGGAGGCCGCATCATTCTGCGCATCGCTTCAGCTGCGGAATGCTGCAACGATAGGCGGGAATTTCGCTCTCCGCCGGAGCGACAGCTATCTTGCCGCTGCCCTGCTTGCCGGAGAGTGCAGCGTGGAGCTCATGTGCAGCGAAGGCGTGAAGGTGAAGAGCGCTGATGAGTTTTTCCGGAAGACGGAATGCCGTGCGCTCATCCTCTCGTTCCTTGTCGATGAAGGACGGGAAGGACGTGTGAGGAGGATAGGCAGGACCTCGCATTCCCATGCTGCCGTGATCGGAGCGGAGTCTATGGGCTGCCATGCATTCTCGATCTCTGGATCGGGAACGGCGTGCGGACACAGCAGGGATGCATGGAAGGGAATCGACATCAGGGATGATCTTACGGGATCCGCGGAGTACAAGAGATATCTTGCCTCCGTGCTTTTCTGAGCGGGAGGGACTATGGAAGCAAGGACAACTATAAACGGACGGTCCGTACTGTTGCAGGGAAGGGAGGATGAAAGGCTCCGGGATGCCCTCTACAGGGCGGGGTACAATACCGTGCGCGATTCCGATGACGGCGAGGGCTTCGCAGGATCCGATACGATCATCTTCAATGGCAGGCTGAGATACTCAAATCTCATCATGCTCTATCAGGCGGAAGGTGCGGAGATAAGGACTGCAGAGAGCCTGAGGAGCGCCCAGGGCATAAATGATGTGCAGGAGGCCATGGTGAAGGCCGGTGTCGTGCAGAGCGCATACAACGCTCCTGCTGCAGCCCTTGCGCTGACGTTCCTCCTTGAGGGCAATCCCGATCCGACGAAGGAGGATATAAAGGAAGCCCTTTCCGGTATCTTCATAAGGGATGCCGGCTATGAGCACTACTACCTTGCCGTCGATATGGTAAGGGAGAAGCGCAGGACAGGCAGCATCTCACTCGAGGCCGGGCCGTCCTTCAGGAGCAGCCTCCGCTATGTCGGGAAGCCTACGGGAAAGATAGACGGTGAAGCGCTGGTGGCAGGCGACAGGCTCTTCGTCGAGGACAAGGTGCCGCCACACACATGCGTCATGCACGTCCTCCGCTCGCCGTTCGCTCATGCCGTGATACGCAGCATAGACACATCCGAGGCGATGAAGGTCGATGGCGTCGTTGATATCATAACGGCATTCAGCTGCCCCGATGTCTATTACATGCAGGCCGGCCAGGGATGCCCGGAACCCTCGCCGTATGACAGGCGCCTGCTGAACAGGACAGTACGCCATGTCGGTGACAGGGTTGCCGCCATAGTGGCGGAAAGCGATGAGGCCGCGGCGGCCGCGGCGGAGCTGATACATGTGGTCTACGATCCTCTGAAGCCTGTGTTCACCGTTGAGGAGGCCATGGCTGATGGCGCTCCGCTTGTGCACAGCGGCATCGTGCGCTATGTGTCAGGAGCCCCTGATGATCTGGATGAGTACAACAAGGCCGCTGATCCCGATGACGGGGACGTGATCTATCAGTTCCCTCTCCATGCGGATATAAGGCATAACATCGCAGCAGCGGCACATGGAGGCATCGGCGATATGGAGAAGGGGTTCGCAGAGGCCGATGCCATAGTCGATGAGACCTATCAGACAAGCCAGCCCCAGTGCACCCCTCTTGAGCCGCATGTCTGCTATGCCCTGATGGAGGGCGGAAGGCTTGTGATCCATGCATCGACGCAGGTCCCGTACCATGTGAGGCGCATCGTCGCGAAGATATGCTCAATCCCGGAGAACAAGGTCCATGTGATAAAGGAGCGCGTCGGCGGAGGCTATGGATCGAAGCAGGATGTCCTTGTCGAGGATCTCGTGGGATATGCAGTCTGGAAGACAGGCCGTCCCATCTACTACCGCAATACGCGTGCAGAGGAGTTCTATGCCAATTCCACGCGCCATCCGATGCGGATCCGTGTGAAGATGGGCGGCAAGAAAGACGGAACGATAACAGCCATCTACATGGATGTGCGTGCGAATACAGGTCCGTATGGCAACCACTGCCTCACCGTTCCGATGAATGCCTCCTCGAAGACACTCCCCATATTCCGTGTCGATAACATGTACTATGATCTCATCACGTACTATACGAATATCCCGCCTACCGGGGCTTATCAGGGATATGGAGCCCCGAAGGGATACTTCGCCATAGGGAGCGCGATGGGAGAGCTTGCGATGAAGCTCGGGATCGATCCGCTGGAGATGGCGAAGAAGAACATAGTCGAGGAAGGCTATATGCTGGAGATCCTCCGCGGGCTTGGCGAGGGACGTGAAGGCGCTGTCGTCCCGGTAGGATCCTGCGGTCTCAGGGAAGCCCTTGAGAAGGGCGGTGAGATGATCGGATGGGGCAGGAAGGAGGACTCAGGGGATCCTGACTGGAAGATCGGCAAGGGCTTTGCCATGATACAGCAGGGCTCTGGGCTTCCGGGTCTCGACCAGGGGAATGCACAGGTCAAGCTCCTTACGGATGGCACTGTCCTTGTCCTTTCCGGAGGCGCCGATCTCGGCACAGGACTCGATACGCTCTCTGCAAAGGTTGCGGCAGAGGTGCTGAAGGTACCCCTGTCGGTGGTGTCCGTGGTATCCGGGGATACTGATTCATGTCTCTTCGATACCGGTGCCTATGCCTCCTCCGGTACCTATTTCTCAGGCAATGCATCGCTCAATGCAGCGAAGGATCTTGCAGGGAAGATACTGAAGGAAGCCGCTCTGCAGATGGGCGAGAAGGAAGAGGACCTGTCCATTGAATACCCCGGCCGCGTCGTCTCGAGAAGCGGCAGGGAAATCGATTATGCGCGTCTGTCCCATGATGCAACGGCAGGTGATGGCCGCGGGCAGCTGATAGGCACCGGCGCGTTCGCTACTCCGAACTTCGCTATACCGTATGGCGCCCATTTCGCGGAAGTGGCGGTGAATGTGCGTACGGGAGAGATAAAGGTGCGCAGGTTCTATGCACTGCAGGATGCAGGCACGCCGATAAACCCGGAGCTCGCGCTCTGCCAGATGTATGGCGCTGCGATGAAGAGCATCGGGCATACTCTCTATGAGGATCTCGTCCTCGACGGGGACGGCAGGTGCCTTACGCCGGATTTCACCGGTTACTGCCCTCCGATGATAGAGGAGGCGCCTGATGATTTCCGTGCCGTGCTGATCGATGTCTGTGACCAGTACGGACCGTTCGGGGCGAAATCCATCTCGGAGATCGCATGCAATGGCGCAGCTCCCGCGATAGCGATGGCAATTGCCGATGCAACGGGCGTATGGGTCCGTTCATGGCCGATAACAGGAGAGAAGATCCTCAGGGGCCTCGGCAGGTTCTGATGGTCTGGCGGGCATCGCAAGGTGCCCGCTTGCTTTCCGCTTCCTCGGATATGATTATAGATAATATCATACCGTATTAGGCTTTAATATCTGCTGTATTTCCTATATCGCATATCCTGCTTCCTCTCCCCTCGTCTGGATGGTATCATAGCTGCGGAGGAGATATGGCTAAGACAGCTGTGCTATTCAGATCGAAATACGGAGCCTCCAAGCAGTATGCACTGATGCTTGGGCGGAAGGTGTCGGCAGAAGTCGTGGAGAATGAAGGGCTCACGCCGCAGCTTGTCGAGGAGTTCGATACCATCGTCGTTATCGGCGGTGTCTATGCCGGCCGTGTTTCCGGACTGGATTTCCTGCGGAAGAACCTCAGGGCGCTTCCAGGGCGGCGTTTCGCGGTCCTCGCTGTCGGAGCCACCCCCGATTCACCTGATAACACCGCCGAGCTCGTGAAGAGGAACATGAAGGGGGATCTTGAGGGCATACCGCTTTACTATGGGCGCGGCGCGTTCGATGAGGGTGCGCTCTCATTCGTCGACAAGGGGCTCTACGGTGTGCTCAGGAAAGCTGCTGAGAAGATGCGACCCGAGGAGCGCTCACCCCTCGAGTCCGTTCTCTCGGATGCTGTCTCGCCTGTAAGCTGGGTTGATGAGGCGTATCTGGCGCCTGTCATCTCATTCCTCTCCGGAGAGTGATCACAGACGGCGGAGGAGAACGTCCGTCTCGCCTCCGCAGACCATCCCTATCTCCCCGCCTTCCCTGAGGCTGTAATGCACCGTCTTCGTCTCCTGGCCGTCTCGGAGCATCTTCCGTGCTTCCTCCATCACAGCCTCCTCAAGCGCACCGCCTCCGATCGTCGAGACAGCCGAATCAGGCCGGATCAGCATCATGGCGCCTCTGGATCGTGGCGCGGAGCCGTGCTTCGAGATGATGCGGGCGGCGACGCCATTGGCCGTGATCATCTCCCTCAGCAGCATCGGGTCGATGGTCACTATGCCTTTCTCCGAACGGTATGAGGCTATCAGCTCAGCCATGATGGAAAGCGCTATCTCCTCCGGCGTCTCCGCACCGATCTGGAGTCCTATGGGTGTGTGGACTGCCGCCAGCTGCTCCTCGCTGAAGCCTTCGCTCCTGAGCTGGTTCAGTGCCCCTTCTGCCTTCGCCCTGGATCCGATCATTCCGATGTATGATGATTCATGCCTGAGCGCATACCGCAGGCAGCCTGTGTCGAATGCATGGCCATGCGTGAATATGGCGTAGGCAGGAGAGACTGCATCGTATTCCCTGGAAAGGAGGCTTTCGAATGGTGCCACATGGCGTTCGGCTGATGGGAATCCTTCTTCCGTGAGCATCTCCGGGCGGTCGTCAAGCACTGTCATCCTCAGCGAGAGGATGCGGCCTATCCCGTAAAGCGCCTTTCCGATATGCCCGGCACCGAACATTATGATATGCGGCGCCGCCTTGACTGTCTCGACGAGATCGGGGGCCAGGGGCTCCGTGCCGGAGCATGCGATCATCTTCCCGTTCCTGTATATTGCCTCATCGCCAGTGCGCGTGTCCGTCCTTCTCTCGACAGCGCCTGATGAAAGCGCTTCGAGGAATGCTCTGAAATAGCTTCTCATACTCCTTCCATTATCTCCTTAAGAAGGCTTATTGTCATGTCTATATCGTCCTTTGCCGTGAAAGGCCCCGGAGAGAACCTCAGCGTGCCTGAAGGGAATGTCCCGAGGGCCCTGTGCGCGGATGGCGCGCAGTGCAGGCCGACCCTTGTCTCTATGCCTCCTCTTTCAAGAAGCAGTGCCGCGATATCCGCGATATCCATTTTCGCGGATGATACGGAGAGTATCGCCGTGCGGGGCCTGTCCATTGAGGCACCCTCCACCTTCAGCCCCCTGATTCCCATGATCCCCTCGTAGAGGCGTTCCGTCATGCTCATGGCATTCCGTTCGAGCTCATGCCTCCTTGGAACAGAGTAGGATATGGCTTTCTCCAGTCCCGTCAGTCCTGCAAGGTTCCCGGTTCCAGGGGAAAGACGCTCGGGAAGCGTGTGCGGGACTTCCTCGCTGTCGCTTTCGCTTCCTGTCCCGCCGGCTATGAGCGGAGGGATCCTCTCCGCTATCTTCCGGGAAAGCAGCATGCCTCCTGTCCCTTCCGGTCCCAGGAAGCCCTTGTGCCCTGTGAATCCCAGTGCCGCTATCCCCAGTGCCTCCATATCGATATCCACGGCAGGGGAGGCCTGGGCTGTATCGACGATGAGGAGAAGCCGGTGGCGACGGGCTATCGCGGCCGGCACGGAGAGGTCCTGTACCGCGCCTGATACGTTCCCTGCGGCATTTATGATGATTCCCTTCGTGCGTGGCGTGATCATCCCGCTGAGGCCTGAATAGTCGCTGTATCCTTCCCTGTCTGACGGGATGCGCGAAAATGGTATGCCCATCTGGACAAGCGGCCGCATCACCGCATTGTGCTCATTCGATGAGACTATGACATGGTCGGATGCGGTGAACAGCCCCTTGATGATCCAGTTCATCGCCTCGGTGATGTTCATTGTGAAGGC
>CALXYI010000045.1 GCA_944392935.1 uncultured Spirochaetaceae bacterium | reverse complement strand
CCTTTTTGCTGTATAATCCACCTATGGCCATTCTGAGGATATCTCTGGACAGCTGTACTACCGAGCGGGTTGAGGATGTGACCGGGAGTGGTCTCGATCTTGCATTCTCGCTTTTCGATGAGTTCAGGGATTCCGATCCTGTGATATTCACTTCCCCTTCGGAGGAGGCGATCCGCTTCCCCGGCTGCGCTTTCTTCACGATGCTATTCATGTCACCCATCACGGAATCGATCGCGATGGAGTCATCGCCGATGGCCGCAGGGTATTCCATGCGGCGGCTGGGATATGATGCTGTCGTGATCACAGGCAGGGGGAGGAAGCTGTCTTATATCTCCATATCTACAGAGGGAGCGGAGTTCTTCTCCGCAGAGCCGATGAAAGGAATGGCTTCCGAGGCGTTCGAGGATGCCGTGAGGAAGAATGTCACTGATGTGGGATTGTCCATAGGACGAGCGGGTGAGAATGGTGTTCTCTTTGCCTCCCTCCAGGCCGCTGGGCGCGAGGCAGCTGTCCAGGGACTTGGCTGCCTCTTCGGCAGGAAGAATCTCAAGGGGATCATCTTCCCGGGCTTCCCGCGCAAGGATTCGCTCGGGAGCGGCAAGGCCGAACGCAGGGTAAGAAGACTTCTTGAGAAGTCCAGGATATGCCGCCGCATAAGGCGTGAGGGCGGCGGGGTGTTCATCGATTCGGCGCTCCGCATGGGCTGGCTTCCGGTTGACGGATATTCCAGGCGCTATGATCCGCGGGCATACTTCCTTGATGGCAAGGCGATGATAGACGGGTATGGCGTCCATCCCGAGGCCTGCCAGGAATGCTTCTTCTCCTGCGGAAGGAGGACAAAGGACAACGAGCTGCTGCCGACCTGGCAGGAGATGGCAGCGCTTGGAAGCAATCTGGGCTTCTATATGATATCCGATGTGATGAGGATAGCTGCGGCAGTGCGGGAAGAAGGACTCGGGATATATGATACCGGTGCCCTCCTTGCATATCTCCGCGCACTCCCTCCAGATGATATATCCGGCCTTCCTCTTCTCAGGGGGAAGGGACTGGATGAATATGTCCGCGTTGTCCATCTTGTGAGTGAGAAGGGGCAGTTCACCAGCCGCCTGGCTGAAGGCATCCGCGCATTCCCTGATGCCGTGGCCATGGGGAACGGACTGCCGTTGATGACCGATCTCCGCGGGGATGCAGCCGGGGCGGTCCTTGCCGCCTTCGGGCTTGGCTATGAGCTCAATGCCGCATGGCTGCTGCCACCGAAGCCCCTTTCCCTGCAATCCGGTGCGATAATGGCACTCTATGAGAGCGCGTATAGGCTCTCCCTTGTTTCCCAGGGTTATTCGCCTATGGGAACCATAGGGGAATGGTGGGGCAGGTTCCCCCGTTCCATATTCCGAGTCCCTTTCATCCTCCGCATTGTTGCCATCCTCATGAAAGCCTATGGCATCAGGGGCCGTGATATCCTTTCGAAGGGCATAGGGTACATGGAGCGGCTTTCTGCAGGGCAATACCGTCTTCCGGAGCGCTTCACGATGGAGAGCCAGAGCGATTACGGAGACAATGCCACGATACAGTACACACGCCTCCTGGAATGCTTTCAGCGCGAGAAGGAGATTGCCTTGAGGATCCCGAAGTCCAGGAGCGAGAAGAGGAAGAGGCCCTCATCCGACAGAAGCGCTGCGGTTGGACCGGCAGAGGACCTTGACCGCGAGGGCGATCCTGGATTGCAGAAGTAGATGCCATTCCTCTCGATAAGCTCAGGCACATGTGTGTGTCCGGAGATGAAGATGTCCCCTTCCTTGAGATGGAAATCCCCGGGAGAGAGCCTGTCGCCATGCGTTATGATCACATCATGGCCGTAAAGCCTGAGCTCCCTGGTCTGGGGAGGGAATACGATGCCGTCGTATTCATAGTATCTGTCGCAGTTCCCTCTGACTGATATAAGCGAGGAGTAGAACGATGATGCTGACGGATCGGGATTCTGGTCCCCGGCGCTTATCGTTGCAGATGTGCCGAAATGAGCGGCAGCCTCCTGCAGCAGCTTCACGCCTTCTGCCGATCCGTGGATGTCAGAAGTTATCAGGTGCATGCCGCTATGATATAACAAGGACGGACAAATTTCATCATCAGTTCCGGCTCCATGCTTGATTCCCGGAATCCTGGGCCATATCATGCTCAGGGTATTGACGCTCTTTCCGGGAAGCGATGCATGTCCGGAACCCATCGCCGGGGCCTGAATACCTTTTTCCTGCTGCAGGGTATTCATCATCGCATTTGAGGATAGGTTCTTCATCGAGGGGATTGAATCCGTTTCCATGCGGAGATTCCATCAGTATGGCTGAAGCATTCCATCCCTTCCCTGGCTGTCTTCCAACACTTCCGCATACTCTATACACTCTCCCTTATGGACTATTCATATCTCGATAGCGATGAGAGGATTGCGGAGGCCGTTGCAGCCTTTTCCCTGAAGCCCCGCATCGCCGTTGACTTCGAAGGGGAGTTCAATCTCCACATTTATGGTGAGCATCTCTGCCTCATACAGGTCTATGATGGCACTTCGTTCTATCTCATCGACCCGCGCTCTGAGCGTGTGACGGAGAAGGGGCTTTCCGCGTTCTTCTCCTCTCCTGTGAAGAAGGTGTGGTTCGACTGCCAGTCCGATGCCTCCCTTGTGTACAAGGTCTACGGCATGACCATAAGCAATATCCTCGATATCCGCGTCCTGGCGAAGGCCCTGGGCTACCAGGGGAACCTGAAGGGGCTGGAGGAGATGTATCTCGGGATAGACAGCGGGCTCTCGAAGAAGAAGAACCAGCAGGCGAACTGGCTCCGGCGCCCGATTCCGGATGAGCAGATCAGATATGCCCTGGAGGATGTCGCCCATCTCATGGAGCTTGAGGATGTGCTCACGCCGCTGGTTCATGAGCGGAAGCTCGACAAGCAGGTCAGTGCGGCAATGAAGAGCGCTGTGTCGGTCAGCAGGCCTTCACCGCCTTGGACAAGGCTCGGAGGATGGAAGAGGCTTGGGAAGAAGGAGAAGGTGTATGCCCGGCATATCTTCATCGCGCGTGATGCGATCGCAAGGCGCTTCAATGTGCCTGCAGCCCGCGTGATGGACAAGCGCATGATACTCTCGCTCTCGGAGGATGTCCCCCGCTCCGAGGAAGCGCTCAGGGCACGTCTTGACGGACAGCCTGAACGCTTCATCAAGCTCCTTGTACCGGCTCTCTGGAGCGCGATAGGGAAGGCTGGGGAGGAAATCAGCGGATAAGGGCCTCGGCGAGGCGGCAGAGGGCTATCATCTCCTCCTTCCTTATCCTCTCGTTCACGCTGTGGGCATTCTCGTATCCTGCGGACAGCGTGATCGTATCGATCCCGAGATTGCTGCGTATGTTGTTGGTATCGCTGCCGCCTGCTGTGGATTTGAGCACGGGACGGCGCCCTATTGCCTCTATGGCGCCCATTGCCCTGATGAGGGCGCTGTCGCCCTCATTGACGGTGTATGGCAGATAGAGATTCCTTATCTCGACGCTGCATCCGGCTCCGAAGGCTTCGGCGGCCTTCCTGGAATTCTCCTCTATCGCATGGCTCAGCGCTTCGCGCTTGCTGTTGGAGAGCGAGCGCACTTCCGCTATGAAGGAAGCCGTGTCAGGCACTACGTTCGTCGAGCCCGGAGCGGTGAATGATCCGATATTGCATGTCGTCTCCTCATCGATTCTGCCCGTTTCCGTCATGTCGATTGCCCTTGCCGCGGCCTTGATTGCATTGATCCCCTTCTCGGGAGCGAAGCCTGCATGGGCAGTCCGGCCGGTCATCGTGACGGATATAACATCCTTGCCAGGTGCCGACATCATGCAGGTCCCTACCGGGCCGGAGGCATCGAAGACATATGCGGCCTCTATATCGAATGGTGCGAAGAACTCCTTAGTGAGCTTTGCCGATCCCTGCAGGCCTATCTCCTCTGCGCGGGTGAACAGGAAGAGGGCATCCGGTGAATCCTCCGCTGCCTTGAGCATCGCTGCGATCGCAGCCTTGTCATCGGCTCCCAGCGCGGTGCGCCCGTCGGTATAGAACTCATCATCATTCTCCAGCAGATGGGGTTCAGATGCCCTTGGGACCGTATCCGTATGCGCTGCCAGCATGATCTTCCTGCCTTCCATCGTCCTGTAGAAGAGCAGGTTGCCTGCGGCATCGTCGGACAGATGATAGCCGTGCTGCGTCATCTTCCTGATGATGTATGAGCAGACTGCATCCTCCTTCCATGAAAGGGAAGGCAGCGCCGCAAGATTCCTGAAGTACTCGAAAACATCCATAGCCTTAATATAGCCTCAAACGGCTGTGCATGGCTATCTCCGGCCCTTCTGCCTGGAATACGGGGTATCGGAGAGCGGAAGGGAGAGCCTCGGCTTCCCATCTAGCCTCCTGTATGCATTGGCTATGGCCGGGGCTGTGGGGATCGTGCATAGCTCACCGACGCCCTTCGCGCCATAGGCTGCTTCGGTCATGCCGTCCCCATGCACCAGGATCGTGTCGATCTCCGGCCTGTCCGTGGCCCTGAGGAGCCCGAGGGTGGCGTATCTCGACTTCACATAGCCCTCATCCATTATGAAATTCTCAGTGAGCGCGTAGCCCATGCCCATCAGCACTCCACCCTCTATCTGGCCTTCGATCGCAGTCCTGTTTATCACGGTGCCCGCATCGCATGCGGCCGTTATCCTCTCGACCCTGCCGTTCTCATCCAGCGTGGCAACCTGCGCGGAGTAGGAGTATGCAAGATGCGATACCGGATTGGGCTTGCTGCTTGTGATGGGATCTGTGATGAAGAGGAATTCCCCTCTGAATTCCCTTCCCTCAAGAGCTTCGAGGCTGCTTCCATCCAGCGCTTCCTTCAGCTTCTCCGCGGCCCTTCTCACGGCCTCTCCCGTGAAGGCCGTCTGCCGCGATGCCGTGGATGTCCCGCTGTCCGGGGTTCGCGAAGTGTCTGGAGCTTCATAGACGAACGCGTGCGGAGGCATGCCGAGGGCCTTGGCGGCTATCTGCACGGTGACTGTCCCGAGCCCCTGGCCCATGCAGGCGGCTGATGTTCGGATGTGTATCTTCCCGTCCTCTACGGAGAGGATCGCACGCCCGGTATCCTTTGAACCGACTCCGAGCCCTGTATTCTTCATCCCCAGCGCTATTCCGGCGCATCTTGACGAGTAGTAGCACTCCCGGACGGCCTCAAGGCATTCCCTGATGGCTGTGTCGGGGCCGGCTATCTGCCCGTTGGGCATCACATCCCCGGGCCTGAGCGCGTTGATGAGCCTTATCTGGAATGGATCGAGGCCTGTGAGCTCTGCCATCCTGTCCATCGCGGATTCGATGGCGAAGCATGACTGCGTGACTCCAAAGCCCCTGAAGGCTCCTGCCGGCACATTGTTGGTATATACAGCCTTGCCATCGACCTGGAAGTCCCTGAATGAGTAGGGGCCGGAAGCATGGGTGCAGGCTCTCTGCAGGACAGGGCCTCCAAGAGATGCATATGCGCCGGTATCGGCGATTATCTCGGCCTTCATGCCCTTTATCCTGCCGCTGCTGTCAGCTCCGAGCCTTATGTGCATCCTCATCGGATGGCGCTTCGGATGGACCATCAGGCTCTCCTGGCGCGTGAGCCTGACCTTGACGGGACGCTTCAGCACGTACGCGGCAAGGGCGGCATGATGCTGGACGGACATATCCTCCTTCCCGCCGAAGCCTCCGCCGACAAGGGCTGCCTTCACCCTCACGCTCTCCTTCGGAAGCGCCAGCATCCTGGCTATCTCCCTCTGGTCGTCGTATATCGACTGATCGCCTGCATAGACGAACACCCCATCCCCGTCAGGCATTGCCACGGCGCACTCCGGCTCCATGAACGCGTGCTCGGTGAAAGGCGTGCTGTATGTCTCATCGACTATGTATGCGCTTTCCGCAAGGGCCTTCTCCGCATCGCCCCGGACTATCGTTTCGTGGTCCATGAGGTTCGTCTCGCCTTTGTGGACCTGTACCGCATCCTTGAGCGCTTCCTCTGCCGAGAATACTCCCGGGAGGGACTCATAGCTTATCCTTATCCTCTCCTTGATGCGTTCCAGTGCCTCCTCGGTCTCCGCAACTGCAAGGCAGAGCGCATCGCCGATGTATGCTGTGGTCTCGCCCTCCGCTATCAGCACAGGCCAGTCCTGCTTCACATGGCCATGCACGTTCACCGGCACGTCCCTGGCTGTCAGTACGGCTATAAAGCCCTCTTCCTTCTCCGCCTCCGACGTGTCTATCCCGAGGAGCCTGATCCGTGGCTCAGGGGATCGCACTGCCGAAGCGTGGAGCATCCCGCTGACCTTTATGTCATCGGCGAACAATCCCTCTCCTGTGGCTTTCCCTGCCGCATCGATCCGGGCCATCCTCCCTGAGAGTGTCGGATCCGAGGATACATCAGGAACCGGCGTGCAATCCTTGAGCATCGACGCTGCCAGCAGGATCGCATCCTCGATCTTCACATATCCTGTGCATCTGCATATGTTCCCTCTGATAGCCTTCTGCACATCTTCCCGGGAAGGGGAGGGGTTGCTGTCGATGAGCGCCTTTGCCGCTATTATCATCCCGGGGGTGCAGAATCCGCACTGCACGGCACCTGATGCGGCAAAGGAATAGGAGTATACGGCCTTTTCCCTCTCCGACAGCCCTTCTATCGTGATGACGGATGAGCCATCGATCGCACTGAGCTTCGTCCTGCATGCCTTCCTCAGCCGCCCGTCTATGATCACGGAGCAGGCGCCGCATGCACCTTCGCTGCAGCCGTCCTTCGTTCCTGTCAGCCCCAGATCGTTCCTGAGGAAACTGAGCAGGTAGCCATCCTTCCCTGCGGTATATGCTTTCCCGTTTACGGTGATCTCCATAATATCCCTGCCTGTGTTCTCGGTCTGGCCGCTGAGCACTCTGGCCGTGATACCATTCCTAGATTTATTGTCCTATCCCATACGGGTGCGGTCAAGCTTGCTTTTCATGCCTCGAGGGAAAGCTCTATCCTCTTGCGCTTCGTCACAAGGCGCTCAAGCTCCACGCCCGCCTGCTGCAGCATCAGCTTGCTTGCCTTCGTTGAGTCGGATGACTCATATTTGTCCGAGAGGTATACGACTTTCCTTATGCCTGTCTGTATGATTGCCTTCGCGCATTCATTGCATGGGAAGAGCGCCACATAGAGAGTCGCTCCCTTCAGGCTCGATATCGTCGAATTGAGGATGGCATTGAGCTCCGCATGGCATACATACGGATACTTCGTATCTATCCAGCTGCCTTCCCTGTCCCATGGCAGGTCATCATCCGAGCATCCTATAGGGAAGCCGTTGTATCCGACTCCGATTATCTTCCTGTCGGGCGATACTATGCACGCCCCCACCTGTGTATTGGGATCCTTGGATCTGAGTGATGACAGCACCGCGATTCCCATGAAGTACTCGTCCCACGAGATGTGGTCTTCTCTCTTTCCCGGCATAAGGCCTCCTTCTGCCTATTGTATCATGGATGGGCGGCGAAGAAGGAGATGATTCTATCCATGAGTTCCGACTGCACTGAGCGGTACATCAGGAGCGCGTGATGGGAATGCCTGCAGCTGCTGTCCATCTCCGTCTCGATGAATACGGCCTCCGTATCCATTTCCCTTTTGAGTATCCCCTGGTTGGCGAACGGCACTGTCCTGTCTCCTCTGTCATGTATCGACAGTATGGGGGAATCAATCAGAGGCAGGTCGCGGCGTATCGCCCTGAGGTTCCACACAAGCGATGCCCCCTGCCGCGGGAATGTCCCGCTGTAGCCCTTCCAGTCCTCGTTTCCGTCATTGGCCCCAGGACGCTCCCGGACGATGCCGGGCTTTATGGCAGGAGTGAATACCCCTATTATCCTCAGAAGGTATGCAGGCCATGAGGTGACGATATGGTCGCGGAAGAGGGAATTGTAGACAACCGGTGCCCCGATGACGGCTGCGGCCTTCACCCTGTGCGTCTCTGCCAGGCGGAGAGTCATCGCTCCGCCCATCGAGATGCCGATCACGCAGACGCTGCTGTACTCGGAGCAGAGCCTGAGGTAATAGTCCTCAATCCAGCCGTACCATGAGGAGAAATCCGTTTCCACGAAGTCATGCCAGTCTGCACCGAACGATGGGATGAGGGGAGCGAATACGTCATATCCTTCCTCCTTCATGCATTCCGAGGCATATCTGTACATCGCGGGCGTGGTCGGAAAGCCATGCACCATCAGCACTGCCTTGTCCGATCCCTGCCTGATCACGATCGATCTGCACGCCTGGTCGAAGCACTTCGATTCATCGGATACAAGAGGTTTTCTTTTCTCCCTGTAGAAGAGGAGGCATGATGACCAGAGGTATATAAGGATCAGGATGGAGAGGATCGCTATGAAGATGACCATGGGCCTATGGTAACAGAAATGGCCATCCCGGAGGATGGCCACAATCCCTGATGTGTACAGCTGATCAGGCAAGCGCCAGGGATGCCTGCACCATCGTAGGAACGACGGAGATGAGGACACCTGCGGCGACTGCCGATCCGATGACGCCGGATACGTTCGGTCCCATGGCATGCATGAGGAGGAAGTTCTGGGAATCAGCCTTCTGTCCTTCCTTGCTGGAGACACGGGCAGCCATAGGCACTGCCGATACGCCTGCCGATCCGATGAGGGGATTGACAGGATGCTTCGGGTCGACCTTGTTCATGATCTTCGCGATTATGACACCGCCGGCTGTTCCGAAGCCGAACGCGACCATGCCGAGCACGAGGATTCCGAGTGTCTCGAGGTTGAGGAATGACTCCGCAGCCATCTTCGAGCCTACTGCGAGGCCGAGGAAGATCGTGACAGTGTTCATGAGAGCATTCTGCATCGTATCCGAGAGCCTCTTCATGACACCGCACTCAGTTGCGAGGTTGCCGAACATCAGCGAACCGATGAGGGAGCATGCGGAGGGCAGGAGGATCGCACAGACAGTGATTACCATGATCGGGAAGATGATCTTCTCCGTCTTCGATACCGGCCTGAGCTGCTGCATCCTTATAAGCCTCTCCTTCTGTGTCGTGAGGGCCCTCATGATAGGCGGCTGGATGATAGGCACGAGCGCCATGTATGAGTATGCGGCAACTGCGATCGAGCCGAGGTACTCAGGGGCAAGGCGGCTTGTGACATAGATCGATGTCGGGCCGTCAGCTCCTCCGATGATGCCGATGGAGGCTGCGACGTTGAGGTCGAAGTTGATTCCAGGCAGGAACGAGAGGAGAAGCGCTCCGATGAGGGCGGTGAAGATGCCGAGCTGTGCCGCAGCACCCATCAGGAGGGTCTTCGGATTGGCGATGAGGGGACCGAAGTCAGTCATCGCGCCGACACCCATGAAGATGAGGACAGGGAAGAGCCCGGAGTCGATACCGGCCTCGAAGAGGATCTTGATGAATCCTGCATCGCCTGATGTCGGATCGACAGATGCGATGTAGGCATACGGGATGTTCGAGAGTATGCATCCCATTGCGATAGGAATCAGGAGAAGAGGCTCGAAGCCCTTCTTGATCCCGAGATACAGCAGCAGGAATCCTACGAGGATCATCATGGCGTTTCCCCAGCCGCCAGACTGGAGAAAGCCGTGTATTCCCGTCGTGAGGAAGAGCTGCTGGAAACCGTTTATGATTGCTTCCATTTTCCTTTACCTCAATCAGCCTATGATCATAAGGAGGGCATCAGACGTAAGCTGGTCGCCCTGGTTCACGAGGATCTGCTGCACGGTACCGTCGCACGGAGCGTAGATCTCGTTCTCCATCTTCATAGCCTCCATGACCATAAGGCACTGGTCCTTCTTGACTGCATCGCCGACTTTCACATTGAAGCGGAGCACGAGACCCGGCATCGGTGCCTTGATCTCAACGCCGCCAGCGGGTGCTGCTGCAGGAGCCGCTGCAGGTGCTGCCTGGACCGGAGCTGCCTCTGGTGCGGGCGCTGCCTGTACAGGCTGCGGTGCCGCCGCTGGAGCTTCCGATACGACGCCTCCGATCGTCATCAGCACGTCGTCAGCTGTGAGCTGCTGGCCCTGGGAGACGGGGATGGAGGATACGACACCATCGCACGGAGCGTAGATCTCGTTCTCCATCTTCATGGCCTCCATGACCATGACGCACTGATCCTTCTTGACTGTGTCGCCCGGCTTCACGTTGATACGGAGCACGAGGCCCGGCATCGGTGCCTTGACTTCGACAGAACCTGTCACGACAGGCTGTGCAGGAGCTGCTGCAGGAGCCGCTGCGGGTGCTGCTGCCTGAGCAGGAGCTGCTGCGATTCCGTCAGCGATGGAGTATGGATATGCAACGCCGTTGACGACTGCGGATCCGCTCTGGAGCTGCACGCCATAGGCCTTGCCGTTGACAGTGACGGTATAAGCGCCGTTTCCAGCGTTCTTCTTCGCTGCTGCGGCTGCCTTTGCCTCATCTTCCTTCTTCTTCTCGCTCTTGAGCCTTACGCCGTTGACCTTGGCCTTGCCGGTGAGATAGAGGATTCCCTTCTCCTTGCATGCTGCTGCGATGAAGATGTTCTCATCTGTCTCAGGAAGGTTTGCGTCTGCGAGCATCTTCTTGGCTGCTGCAACGCCCTTGTTCGGATCGCGGTCGTTGATGTCGACGCACTTCTCCGTTGTCGGCTGGAGATGCAGCTGCTCGGATGCGAGCTTCACTACCTCTGGATCAGGCGGGCACGGTGTCTTGCCGAAGTATCCGAGGACCATCTTGCCGTATCCCTCTGCGAACTTCTTCCAGGGTCCGAACATGACGTTGTTGAATGCCTGCTGGAAGTAGAACTGGGAAACAGGTGTCACGGATGTGCCGAAGCCGCCCTTCGCGACTGTCTCGCCCATGGCCTCGACGATCTTGGGATACTTGTCCATCAGGCCGTTGTCCCTGAGCATCTGGGTATTCGCCGTAAGGGCGCCGCCCGGAAGCGGGAAGAACGGGATTTCGGGGTTGACTGCTGTTGCCTCAGGCGGCAGGAAGTAGTCTGCCATGCACTCCTCGAATACCTTCTCGGCTTCGCGGACCTTGTTGATATCGACATCGAGGGAGTAGTCAGTGCCCCTGAATGCGTGCCACATCGTGATGATGTCGGGCTGGCATGTGCCGCCGGAGCATGGTGTCATCGAGAGGTCGATGGCATCAGCGCCTGCATCGAGAGCGGACATGTACTGTGCGATCGATACGCCTGCTGTCTCGTGCGAATGGAATACGATCTTCACATTCGGTCCGAGGAGCTTCCTTGCCCTCTTGACTGTCTCATAGACGTTGTGCGGTGTCGATGTGCCGGATGCATCCTTGAAGCAGACTGAATCGAACGGGATGTCTGCATCGAGGATCTCGCGGAGGATGCGCTCATAGAAATCAGGTGTATGCGCGCCTGTGACACCCTCAGGAAGGCTCATCATCGTTACAGTGACCTCATGCTTGAGGCCTGCATCGTGGATTGCCTTGCCGCTGTCGATGAGGTTGTTCACATCGTTGAGGGCATCGAAGTTCCTGATCGTTGTCATACCATGCTTCTTGAAGAGCTGTGCATGGAGCTTGATGATGTCCCTGGGCTGGGAATCGAGGCCTACGACATTGACGCCGCGGGCGAGTGTCTGGAGATTCGCATCAGGACCGGCTACGCGCCTGAACTCGTCCATCATCGCGAATGCATCCTCATTCGTATAGAAATACAGGGACTGGAACCTTGCTCCGCCGCCTGCCTCGAAATGCGTGATGCCCGCCTCCCTGGCCGCAGCGACCGCAGGCATGAAATCCTTTGTGAATACACGTGCTCCGTAGACGGACTGGAAGCCATCGCGGAAGGCCGTGCACATGAAATCGACTTTCTTCTTGCTCATTCTGTGGACCCCTTTTTCAATTCCTTGATCTGTCGTAGGCAGCTGCTATTGCCGCTGCGACTGCTGCATCGTCTCCTGTGGGAGCCTGAGCAGTTCTCTGCTGGACGTGCGCTGCCGCCTGAGGAGAAGCTGTCCCTGCTGCCTCAGCATGGTCGTTATTCCCCATTCCATTGACTATCCTGCTCATGAATTTCGTTGCGAAGATGAGGATGACAAGGAATACGAATACCGTACCCATACCGAGCACCAGGAGGATAAGCCCGTCCTTAAGCTGTGCCATCAGCACCTCTCTTGGCATATTTGTCAACAATGTCAACATATATCACTCCTGTACCTGATTAGGTATTCAAGTTCAGAATATATCAGAGATAGGTGAAGCACTTCAACTAGCGGAAGCGCGTCTTCTCAAGGTATTGCCCAAGAGGGCGCGGTGATGCCGTTATCCGGCTTTTGTGTTATATTCTGGCATGAGGTTTAGGAGTTCCTATGGCTGACAATCATGATAATCAGATGGATGAGTATGAGGCACAGAGCCTCCGTATCCGCGAGAGGATGGACAGGATTGGCCGCAAGATAATGATAATGAGCGGCAAGGGGGGAGTCGGCAAGACGACGGTGACCGTCAATCTTGCCAATGCCCTTGTGGATATGGGATGCCGCGTAGGTGTCCTCGATACGGATCTCCACGGTCCGAATGTGGCCGTGATGTTCGGCTGCCGCGATGCGGAGCTGCAGAGCGAGGACGGGCATACCTTCCTTCCGGTGGAGCCGAGGGAGAACCTGCGCGTGATGTCGCTTGCCTTCGCGCTCGAGGATCCTGATGCCCCCGTGATCTGGCGCGGAAGCCTGAAGAACAGCGCGATCAGGCAGTTCCTTGCCGATGTTGAGTGGGGAGAGCTGGACTATCTCCTGATAGATACGCCTCCAGGGACGGGGGATGAGCAGCTCACTGTCTGCCAGTCCATCCCGGAGCTGACAGGCTCGATCATCGTAACCACTCCCCAGGAGGTGGCAGTGCTCGATGCCAGGCGCTCGGTGAACTTCTCGCGCAAGCTCGGTGTTGCGATAATAGGCGTCATAGAGAATATGTCAGGGCTTGTCTGCCCGTCATGCGGCACGGAGATCCCTATCTTCGGCAAGGGCGGCGGGGAGACGATGTGCGCTGATAT
>CALXYI010000044.1 GCA_944392935.1 uncultured Spirochaetaceae bacterium | reverse complement strand
CTTCGGAGAAGAGGCGGGAATGCCTTGACCTCTTCGAGAAGGGATATGGATATAAGAAGACGGCGAAGCTCTCGGGTCTGAACACGTATACGGTCAGGGATTACCGCAGGAGGTACAATTCCGGGGACGTTACGTGGGCGGAGAGGGGGCGCAGGACGGAAGTCTGAGCTGTGGAGGCTGCTGCTCCGGCGGCAGCCGATGATATAGGAAACCGCACGCTATAAGCGTTTGATATATGTCCGCTGAATGCGGGAACATGAATCAGTTTGGGAGATACAGGCGGTCTTGTGGACAGCCGACTCCAGATATTGAAATCAGGGATTGCTGCTCTCCAGGCGCAATCCCGTTTTCCTTGCCTGTATATTAGTCAGGCTTTATATCAAATTGATAATGCATTCACACGGAATGAGATGCTTGCTGTATGGCAGTATCCCATCCCTATCTTCCGGTGATATGATAATCACTGCTTACAAAGCAGCATCCAGCTTCATCTGCTCCTCTGTCACGACCCATTTGCTGCTGAGCTTCTGTGCCTCTTCTATCACATCTTCTCGAGCAGAATCCGGATTCTGTTGATATCCGTTATCGACGGAGGGGAAGCATAAGCCGTACTTGTTCTCTGCCGGCTGGAAATACACAAGCTCATAATACTCTGAGGGATTGCTCCATCCTCCAGCAGCCTTGAGTTCATTCCTGAATGCTTCTCCGGTTTCCACACTCACGCTGCGGCTATCGAATGATCCACATAGATCGGTCAATTGCGTATTGTTGTAGGAATTCCCATATATGCAGATTCCTGTCACCAGTTCATCGGAGTGGAATAGCGAGAGTGTTCTTGAGAATGTGAATTGAGTGCTGGCACCGGCAGGCTGCCTTATCTGTATATATGCTTCTGTCTTGCCATCCCAGCTGCCGTTTTCCTGCAATGCTATATCCTCGCCGGAAGCCACGATATAGTATTCCATATCGATTCCGGTTTCCTGCGGTGCCTCCACTCGGGTGACAAGTACATATGAATACTTTTCCTCTTCAGGGGAATATATGATCTCCAGTGCGATCCTGCTGGATTCTCCGCTGTATGTGTATGTACCGTCAGGATCCTCCGTGCGTTCTATCGTGATATCATCTCCGAAGACGCGGTAGCTTCCGCGGTCATAGGATGACTTCACTTCAAACCGCGTGATCGGCGGTATCTGGATTCTGTACATGAATGCCAGGGATTCCTGGCCTGGTCCTGTCTGATCTGTGCTGGCCTCTGCCCTTGCCGGAATCGCGGCAGATGCAGCAGAGGCCAGGGGATCTGCAGCGATGAACGAAGGAACAGGTGCGTTCTTCAGTTCTCCCGCTGATTGTGAACATGCGGCCAATGACATTACGATTGCGGAAATAGCCAGCAGGAGCTTTGTTCTCATTTCACTATCCTCAGTTTTGCAGGTTCTGTATGTATCCATCCGCGCTGTGCGCTGCCGCAGCTCCATCGCCTGCAGCTGTGACGACCTGCCTGAATGGTGTGGTGCGTACATCCCCTGCGGCGAACAGTCCGGGAAGCGATGTCTGCATGTGTCCGTCTGCGATCACGAATCCTCTTTCATCGAGCTCTGCTACGCCTTTGAGGATTTCGGTATTGGGGACGATGCCGACGAATACGAAGAGTGCATCCGCAGGGATCTCTGAGCCATCTGAGAGCGTGAGGGATGTGACGTTGCTGCCGTTGCCGTTCACGCTCTGCACGGTCTTCCCGAGCTCAAGGCGTACATTTGGCTGGGCGAGGAGCCTGTCCTGCAGGACTTTCTGTGCCCTGAACTGCGCTCTCCGGTGTATCACGATCACTTCCTTGCCGAGCTTGGACAGATAGATCGCATCGGTGAGCGCTGTGTCACCGCCTCCGACAACAGCAATGGTCTTTCCCTTGAAGAAGGGGCCATCGCATGTCGCGCAGTAGCTGACTCCCTTCCCCTGGTATTCTTCCTCTCCCGGGCAGCCGAGGTGGCTGTGCCTTGCACCTGCTGCGTATATGACCGCCTTTGCCGTGACATCCTCACCGGTTGTCTGCACATGGAAGAGATTCCCTTCCTTGCGGATCGACTGGGCACCCCAGAACTCCATGCGCGCACCGAATGAGGCCGCTTCCTTCTCGAAGCTCTCTGCAAGCGCATAGCCGGAGGTCTTCCCTGTTCCCGGGTAGTTCTCGATCTCATCTATGTAGAGAAGCTGCCCGCCGGGAGCAAGGCTGTCGATCGCAAGCACGCTGTAGCCTGCACGTGCTGCATATCCTGCCGCTGTGAGCCCTGCAGGTCCGCAGCCTATTACGAGTATATCGCATTCAGCCATCCTGTCTCTCCTTGATCTTCCTTTCCAGCGCTTCCTCTGCATCTGAGCGCCTTATATATACCGGGCCTTCGCCGATATCATCGGCTCCCTTTGACCTGTACTTCTCCAGCCCGAGCGCAAGAAGCGCCTTCGATATATTCCGGGGGGCTTCCGGGTCAACGATGATGCATGCTTCCGGATCCAGTTCCTTTACCTTCTCCGAGAAGAGCAGCGCATCCGGGCCTGTTATGAGCACCGGAAGCTCTTCCATCCTGATTGCATCTATTACATCTTCTGCATTTCCATCCCTAGCCGGAATGATATCATTGCCATCTCTCTTCATGGATAGGTAGAACTTCCTTCTCTTCGCATCGATGACGGAGATGACAGCTCCTGGATATATCCCGACAGCCTCTGCTGCCGCATCCAGGGTTGGAACGGATACAAGCGGGATGGAAAGGGCGGATGCGATGCCCTTCATCGATGCCATGCCGATCCTCAGCCCTGTGAATGATCCGGGCCCCTTTGCAACGATCAGGAGCTCAAGCTCATTCATAGCCATTCCCGATCGTGCAAGGAGCGCCTCGATCTCCGGCAGGAGATCCTCGGAATGCGAGAAGCTCCCATCCACGAGCCTCTCCTCATAAGTGCTCTCCGTCATGAGGGCGATGGAGAGTATGGATGTGGATGTATCAGCCAAGAGAATATTCATGGCATCCTCCTTCTGCTGTGATGCTGCGGCTTCCGTCGTCCTGTATCGCTATCTCGATGTATATCGTTGTATCGGGCAGCATGCTTCCGATCTTCTCAGACCATTCGACGAGCGTTACGCCATCCGGATAGAGGAACTCCTCTCCGCCCATCGATTCGAACTCGTCTTCCCCGGAGAGCCTGTAGAGGTCGAGATGGTAGAGCTTCATCGTCCCGTCATATTCCTGGACGAGCGTGAAGGTGGGGGATACGATGGACTCCGTTATCCCGAGGGCTCTGGCTATTCCCTTCGCAAGCACGGTCTTCCCGGCCCCGAGGGAACCCCTGAGCGATACCACGTCGCCTTTCCTGAGCTCCTTGCCGAGTGCATATCCGATCCTTTCGGTTTCCATGTCAGAATGCGAGATCATCTCTCCTCCCCGTGATGATGGTGGCCGCAGCAGCATCCATGCTCGTCCGGGATCCCATCCTTCTCGATCTCGGCGATCTCGGCAGCATAGGCATCATCATCGCTGCTGCCGCCATCTGCGTCGTCGTGGACTATCTCCTCATGTATGAGCTCGCCGATCTTCTCGCCGGTGGCCTTCTCATACTCGGCGATGAGCGAGTGCACCATCTCATCGCTTCCCGAGAGGAACCTTGCCTTCTCCAGATATTCCCTGGCCTCATCGTACTGCCCATCCTGCATGTAGAGGTATGAGAGATTCGAGGCTATCGTGAGGCTGTCGGGATCGAGATCGGCGGCAGTCTCGAGATAGGTCTTCGCGAGTTCCCTGTCCCCTGCCTCAAGCTCGCATATCGAGAGTTCGTTGTAGATATCCCCGGATCGCTCGCCGAGCTTCAGGCATTCCATGAGGTCATTCCTGGCATCGCTGAATCTCCCTTCCTTCCTCAGTGCCCAGGCCCTGAGGAAATATCCGTTCCAAACGCCCGGATTCCTCTCGATGAAGCCTGAGGCGGCCGTGATCGCCTTCCCGTTCTCCCCGAGCATTATGAAGTCATATGCTTCCTTGATGCTCTCGTCGTTCTCCATCTGGATGGTTATGCGCTGCAGGAGCTTCTTCATCTCCTGCTTCTTCTCTCCTTCTTCAGCGCATTCCATGTAGCGCTCAAGATACTCCCTCGCATCCTCGAGGTTGCCCAGATAGGCCTCGAATGACGAGATCTCCGCAAGCAGCTCGGGATTCTCCCCGAAGCGCCTGAGGCCGTCAAGAAGGGTGTGCTTTGCCTTCAGGAGGCATTCATCCTCCTTCTCCCCATCCTTCCTGTCTGCGGCATCGACTGCCATGTATGAATAGAGCGTTGCCAGGTTTATGCACGATGCGGACTGCGGAAGCAGGTGATAGACAGCAAGGAAGAGCTCCTCGGCGAAGTCATAATCCTTCTGCTTCTCCTTGGCTATGGCGGCTTTGTTGAGCTCCTCCGGGAGGGTCGGATCGACAGTCATCACGAAGTCCTTGTAGTACTGCGTGTTCCTTCCCGCCTCGTCATAGGCGATCACCGTCAGCATTCCCGAGACTATCGCCTCCATCGATATATCCTCTGCCCTGAGCCTTGTCTCCCCGGGGCGGAGCTGCACCGGAAGCATTATCTCCGGATCGAGGCGGAATGCACCGCTTTCGACTCTCATTCCCCTGGGAACCTTTATGTACTGGATCGATCTGAGGCTTTCTTCCTTCACGTTATGGACCTCTGAACAAGAAAAAGTCCTATAGATACGGCTGCTGGTTGCTCTTGAACTAGTGTTCAAGGGGGGATCCTTGTTGCCCGCTTTCTGTTCCCGGGCCCGAAGGCGGGAGCAATGCCGCTAAGGCTATTCCAGACCCCATTCATAAGGTTTGCTCCAAGAGGCTTCAGATGAGCCGTTCTATAGGTAAGAGGATTCTAACATAGAATCGAAGAGGGTGGAAGTGGCGCGCTTTCTGGGTTATCCTCTCACTATGGAAATGTTCATTTACGGTCTTGGTGTCGGTCTTGTTGTGGCAGCTGTGGTTGCCTTCATGCTCATCTCGCGCATTTCCGCCGCGAAGAAGGAGGGGAAGGAGGAGGCAGAGCGCTACAGGAGGATGCTCTCAGACAGGATGGAGCTTGAGGCAGAGGGACTGAAGAGGATAAAGGAGGAGAACGAGGAGCTGCGGAAGGCGAATGAGAATCTGCGTGTATCGCTCCTCGCCCTCAGGGATAAGCCCGGACGCAAGGAGATGCAGAGGCTTCAGATACTGCAGAAGGCAGCTGACCGCCTCACTCTCAACAGCCCGGGCTTCGGACCTGTCTGGCAGGCTGCCCTCAAGGAGAGCGAGGAGGAATTCCAGAAGGTCTATTCCGGATTCATCCCCTTCATCAAGAGGCATGTACCGGGACGGACGGATGCCGAGGTGATCGACGTGCCTGAGGATCAGAGGTCCTGATCCTGGCTTTCGACGAGTATTCCCGTGAAGCTCTCGGAAGTGGTTATTATGTATCTCTTCTCCGGGACATCGCGCTTGGGGCCGAATGTATGCCCCAGGCTTATATAGCAGCAGGCATTGAAGAGATTCTCTCCCGTCTTGTCCTTCATCGTGAAGAGGTATGGGATCATCTCGATGCTCTCCTCTCCGCTTCCGAGATTGCGGGAGATATCCAGGGAGATCACCACGGAGCTTGCGAGAAGCCCTATGTTGAATGACATGTTCCTCCGTATATGGAAGCGCAGTCCTGTGTCAAAGCACCAGCCGAGATTCATCTCAAGCCTGTTGTGGCTGTAGTCGGCGCTTGAGTATATCCTGTCGGAATACCTGGCTATGATGCTTGCGCCTATCCCCATGTACCATGTGACGCCCTCGCTTATGGAGGATCGCATGGCAGGTCCTATCGCCCCGGCGAAGAGGAACGTGCGCCTGAGATGGGTCTCTGTCTTCATCGGATCCGGATCCTTCTGTCCCGTGAAGAGCGACAGGAGGCTCCTGTATGGGGCCTGCAGCCCTATGCGGAGGTATATCCCGGTGGTCGTGTCAGAGCCTACGAAGCCGAAGCCGGTGTAGTCCAGTCCTATATCGCCATTGCTGAATGATGACTTGAGGGATGTATTCCCTGCTGTCTCGATGAAGCTGAATTCATAGCCTGGGAAGAGCGCCGCGCAGAGGGGGGCTGCAAGCATCATCAGCAACAGGATGGCGGCGACAGTCTTCATCGTCTGCATTATACAGCAAGGGAGGGGTGTGAAGAACAGCAGCGGGTGCCAGAGAATGGAAAACCTGCCGCGGAGGCAGGCCATTATCGGGATGAATGGACTCGAACCATCGATATCCTGCTCCCAAAGCAGGCGCCATAGCCGCTAGGCGACATCCCGTACGGTGTGACATTATATGGTAAATGAAATCAGGGGTCAACACAGCTCAGATGATATGGAGAATGCTCGATGAGCGCTATCCCGAGAGGATATCCTTCCTGGATGAGACGGATGGATACCGCTTCCTGATAACGGTCATGCTGAGCGCATCGACGACGGACAGCCAGGCAGAGAAGGCTGCCTGCCGCCTGTTCTCAGTCTTCCCGGATGCTGCCTCGGTGGGGAATGCCGATGAGGCTTCCATAGAGGCGCTCATAAGGACGGCAGGACTGTCAAGGCAGAAGGCGGGGAGGATAAAGGCCGTGTCCTCCTATGTGGCGGCTTACGGCATCCCCTCTGATGCCGCATCTCTGATGGCGCTGCCAGGGATCGGGGAGAAGACAGCTGCATGCTATCTCGTGAATATCCTCGGAGAGCCGGCAGTGATCGCGGATACGCATTTCGTCCGTACCGCAAGGCGCCTGGGCTTCACCGATACATCCGACAGGGCAAGGGCCGCTGCCGAGATAAGGGAAGGATTCCCTCCCGATCAATGGGGGAGGATGTCGATGGTCGTGAACCTCCACGGACGTACTGTCTGCCGTGTCCGCCCGGATTGCGCCGCCTGCTTCCTTTCCGCTATCTGCCCTTCCTCAGAGGCCGTTCACGGAGGATCCTGAAGCTTCCCTCCGAGATGCGCACGAGCGCAAGGGACCTCACTGAGACTGAGCCGGGGGTGAACGGGAATGGCCTGGCCTGGCCTGCCGTTATGAAAAGGCCCGGCGATGCGGCATACTGCGGCAGGCTTCCATCCTCAATGGGAAGCACCGAGGCCCATCCTCGCCTCGCCATCTCCCCTGAATACCCGTACATCCCATCCCCGATATCGATGCCGAGGCTGAAGAAATCGCCATCTGCAAGGATGATCGCGGGGAAGAGGGCATAGGATCCCCAGTCACCGGTCTTCCTGTAGTATCGGGTGAGGATGCCTCGCCAGAGAAGGCGGTCCTTCTCCGAAAGCGTCAGCACCGTAGCAAGCCTGTCCATGGCTGGAGAATATCATGTATGGAAGCTATTTACAAAGGTCCCTGCTTCGGGTATAGTCTCTGAGTTGTGACTGGCATCTGCCTTCCAGCAGCGTGCCTCTACTTACAGAACTCAATATAAGGTGGATGATAACATGGCAAGAAGATGTGATATCTGCGGCAAGGGGACTATCTCCGGCAGCATTGTACCGCGCAAGGGACAGGCTAAGAAGAAGGGTGGTGTCGGTCAGCATATCGGTGTGACCAAGAAGCGCACGTTCAAGCCCAATCTCGTTTCGGTGAAGGCCCTCATCAATGGTACGCCGAGGACTATCAAGGTCTGCACACGCTGCCTCAGGAGCGGCAAGATCGAGAAGGTGGTATAATCCATTGGAAACCTGGAAGAGCTCCCGAAAGGGAGCTTTTTGTGAATATGGAGGTCAAGATGCCCGGAATCCGCGTCCATGCCCTTGAGGGCTCCATGCTCAGCAGCAGCACCGGACAGAGGAAGCTGCTTTCTCTCTACAGGAATGATGGTGAGGATACAGAGATATTCGTCCTTTCCCCGGTCTCATCGCCGGAGCTTTCCCTCACAGGGCTGCTGGAGGCAGCTGCAGGAAATGACGAGAAGCTCTGGTCGAAGCTCGAGAGAAGCCAGAGCAGCTGGAATGAGCTTGCAGAGAATACCCTTTCAGATCCATCGAAGGTGCAGGAGCGGATGAATGCCAGGTTCTCCATCGCCGAGGATATCCTCAGGGCCCTCTGGCTGCTGCACGATGTCCCTGAGGCTGCCGTGAGGCATTTCGGCAGCATGACGAGCTCCTTTCTCTCCGATATGCTCTGCACACTCTTCTCGGAATCCGGCATCCCTGCATCGGTCTATCAGCCGCGTGAGGCTGTGGAAGCGGCCTCATTCCCTGAAGGCGCCGTGTTCGTGTCAGGGGAGCTCTTCCGTGCAGAGAGCGCACCGGATGCCTCCGGAAGGATAAGGAAGGAAGGGGAGAGCGAGTATACAGCCTCCCTTATCGCGAGGAACCATGATGCAGCGCTTACGTTCTGGAACAGCCGTTCGCTGCTCTGCACCGCCTCAAGGCGCGATGTCCCGTCTGCTCCGGTGATCAAGAACCTTACATACAAGGAGGCAACCGAGCTGTCATTCTTCGGTGCTCCCATAATCCATCCGCAGTCGTTCCAGCCAGCGGCGGACAAAGGAGTGGAGATCACCCTCCGCTTCTGGGGTGATATGGATGATCCCGGTACGCTCATGACCGCTTCCGCTGCAGACGGCGGCATCCCTGTCCGCGGCTTTTCCGTGGTGCGTTCCGTGGCGATGATCAACGTCGAAGGCTCCGGCATGTCCGGAGTCCCGGGATTCTCATCCCGCCTCTTCACGGCGCTCCGCAATGAAGGCATTTCCGTCATATTCATATCACAGGCTTCATCCGAATTCTCGATATGCTTCGCCGTGCCTCAGAGGGAGTCATCTGCCGCGCAGAGGATCCTCCGCACGGAGTTCTCCCATGAGATAGCCTCCGGCGGTCTTTCCGAGATAGCTGCAGAGAGCGGGCTTGCGATCCTGGCCGCCGTCGGTGAGGGGATGCCGGGGCATCCGGGTGTCGCCGGAAAGTTCTTCTCCTCGCTTGCCCGTGCGGGAGTCAACGTAAGGGCAATCGCACAGGGCTCGTCTGAGAGGAACATAAGCGCGGTGATCCGGGAGGATGAGAGCGGAAAGGCCCTCAGGGCCCTCCATTCATCGTTCTTCCTCTCCGCCCAGACTCTCTCCATCGGGCTTTTCGGGCCTGGCAATATCGGGGGTACGCTCCTTGACCAGCTTGCCTCGGAAAGCGACAGGCTCCGCCGTGGCTTCGATCTCGATATACGCGTCCGCGGCATAGCCACTTCCAAGAAGATGCTCCTTTCGGAGGAGGGTATAGACCTGCAGAACTGGCGTGATTCCTTCCGTGAGAATGCTGTCGCATACAACGAGGGCATCTTCCTTTCCCACGTGGGCGCCCAGTACTATCCTCATCGCGTGATCGTGGACTGCACCTCATCGGAGGCTCGTGCGCTGCAGTATGCGAAGTTCATACGCGAGGGCTTCCATATAGTGACGCCGAACAAGAAGGCAGGATCCGGCCCATACAGCTACTACTCGGAGCTCATGGCAGAGTCGAAGAGGACAGGGCGCAAGTTCCTCTATGAGACTACGGTAGGAGCCGGGCTTCCTGTCATCTGCACCCTCCGCGATCTCCGCGAGACAGGGGACAGCGTGATAACCGTAGAGGGAATGGTCTCGGGAACGCTGTGCTGGCTCTTCTCCGAATACGATGGCACGGTTCCTTTCTCTGAGCTCGTGAAGAAGGCAAAGGCCCTCGGATATACGGAACCCGATCCCCGTGATGATCTTTCCGGGATGGATGTGGCCCGCAAGACAGTCATCCTCGCCCGCGAGCTTGGCTATCATACCGAGGTGTCGGATATAGATGTCCAGCCTCTGTTCCCTCCTGAGATGCGGCAGCTCTCCAGCGATGAGTTCATGAGGAGGCTTCCGGAGATGGATGAGCATATGCTCTCCATGTACCGCGATGCCGCGTCGAGGGGGATGAGGCTCCGCTATGTAGGCAAGGTGGATGGAGGCGTATGCTCTGTCTCCCTTTCTGAATATCCGGAGGATCATCCATTCTCGCAGGCAAGGGGAACCGACAACGTCATAGCATTCCGCACTGTCAGATACGACAGGCAGCCGCTTGTCATAAAAGGGCCAGGTGCCGGTCCTGATGTCACCGCAGGCGGTGTCTTCTCCGATATACTGCGCCTGAGCGCATATCTCGGATCGAAGGTATAAGGAGGAAAACATGGAATTCATCTCTACCAGGAACGGCGGCGGAACGCCTTTCACGGCATCGGATGCTATCCTCAAGGGTCTCTGCCCCGATGGCGGGCTCTTCATACCACGGGAGATTCCGCGGCTCTCTCCGTCATTCACGCTGTCGAAGGGCGCATGGTATGCGATGTATACCGCGATGCTTCCTTTCTTCGAGGGTGATGAGCTCGAGGGGGATCTCGAGGAGATCTGCCGCTCGGCATTCTCGTTCCCTGTTCCGTTCCATGCAGCCGGCGGCAAGGATACGCTTGAGCTGTACTACGGACCGACAGCCGCATTCAAGGATTTCGGTGCAAGGTTCCTCGCTTTCTCGATGGAGAAGCTCCTTGAGAAGAGGAATGAGGACATAACGATACTCGTCGCGACCTCCGGCGATACCGGCGGCGCCGTCGCTTCCGCATTCCATGGCAGGAAGCATATATCAGTGAAGGTGCTCTTCCCGGAGGGCAGGGTATCGAAGAGGCAGGAGCTGCAGCTCACAGGATGGGACGGCAATGTCTCAAGCTATGAGGTCGAGGGCTCGTTCGATGACTGCCAGAGGATGGTGAAGGAGGCATTCATGGATCCATCGCTGCACGGTCTCTCCAGCGCCAACTCGATAAACCTCGGGCGCCTCCTTCCGCAGATGGCATACTATGCCTATGCATCCGAGCTCTATGCGCTGCGCTATGGCGAGAAGCCTGTCATCGTCATCCCGTCAGGCAATGTCGGGAACTCCACCGGTGCATACTGGGCAGCGGCCATGGGTGCTCCGATACGGCAGATAGTGCTTGCGGCGAATGCCAACAGGCCCATCACGGATTACCTCGAGAGCGGGGAATACAGGCCGAGGGCCTCGGTAAGGACGCTTGCGAATGCGATGGATGTAGGCGCGCCTTCGAATATCGAGCGCCTCTTCGCGCTTTTCCCGGATTATGATTCATTCCGTTCCGCAGTCTCCGCCTACTCCGTATCCGATGATGAGATAAAGGCGACGATCAGGGAAGTCCATGATGAGTCAGGCTATGTGATCTGCCCGCACACCGCATGCGGGGAGAGGGTGAGGCGCGATCATGTATCCTCACCGTATTCGATAGTCGTCTCAACAGCCCATCCGGCGAAGTTCAGCGATACCGTCGAGCCCCTGATCGGAGAGGAGATAGCCATTCCCAGAAGCCTCTATGAGATAATGCAGAGGCCTTCCAGGGCAAAGCACATAGCTGCGGATTACCATCTGCTCTTCCAGTGATGATAAGGGAGGCGATCCCTCCCTTATCCATTATCCAGATGGCTGCCGTGCATCTCCATCCAGTATCCGGCCAGCACTTCGGGGCTTGTCCTCATATCCTCATCCAGCCACCATTCGATTGCCGCTATGAGGCTTGATGATATCTGGTGGAGCATGAACGGTCTGGGGATGCCCTCCCTTTTCCCGATCCTTATCCGTTCCGGCAGCCAGTCCGTGACACGCTGGCGGAAGCAGCGCAGGAAGATGCCGCTGCTCTCTCCGCGGAGGATCCTCGGTATGCTGCTCTCCCTGATATGGTAGAGAATATGCGCAATATGCTCCTTCAGTGTCTGGTTCCCTGCGGAGAAATCATGGGTCCTCTCCTTTTCCGGCGACTCTGAGAATACATGGTCGAATATATCATTGCATAGCTCTGCAAGGAGATCGTCCTTCGTCGGGAAGTGCGCATAGAACGTAGTCCTCCCGACATCGGCTCCATCGATTATCTCCTGTACGGTTATCCTCTGGTAGCTCTTCTCCTCCAGAAGCGAAATGAATGCCTCCATGATGGCCTTGCGGCTTCTGCGCTGTCTCCTGTCCATACAGTACATTCCCTCCATTCTGTCCGCTATGGCATGAAGGGCCTGATCTGACCATTACATCGCCATGCGTGGTTGATGTATCATCCGATACAGAACATGATGTTTGCTACTGGAGTATTGTACGGCATCATCTGATGCTGTCAACCGGAGAGGAGGGGAGAATGCTGAAGGAGCTGAATGATTTCCTTGCTGGTGTGCCTATGACCATCGTGGGCGGCTGCTGCCTGCTGATGAGCCTTGCGCTCAGGGTTGCGGGAATCTCCGTTCCTGCCGATCCTGCATGGCTTTCTGTCATCATATGCGGCATCCCTCTGCTGTATCTGGCGCTCTGGAGGGTCGTCAGCAACAAGGGGATATCGAAGATATCATCAGCGCTTCTCATATCCATAGCCATGATAGCCGCGATAGCCATCGGGGATCTCTTCGCGGCGGGAGAGGTTGCCTTCATAATGGCTCTCGGTGCGATCCTCGAGGAAAAGACCACGGAACGTGCCCGCAAGGGGCTGAGGAAGCTCATCAGCCTTGTGCCGAAGACGGCAAGGAAGATCGAGGATGGCAGGGAGGCAGCTGTGCCGATTGAGGATGTACGCGTCGGCGATACGCTCCGCATCCTACCGGGGGAGTCGATTCCGGCCGATGGCGTGATAGTATCCGGTTCGACTTCGATCGATCAGTCAGTCATGACAGGGGAGTCCCTTCCGGTGGACAAGGAAGCCGGTGATGAGGTCTTCTCCGGTACGATGAATCTCTACGGCTCTGTGGATATAACCGTGGGGAAAGCCGGCCATGACAGCTCTCTTGAGCAGCTCATAAGGCTTATCGAGGAGGCTGACAGGAAGAAAGCCCCCATACAGCGCATCGCAGACAAGGCTGCAAGCTATCTCGTACCGGCAGCCCTCATTATCGCCATCTTCGCCTATATCCTCACCGGGGATATCGTAAGGGCAGTGACTGTCCTCGTCGTATTCTGCCCTTGTGCGCTGGTGCTGGCGACCCCGACTGCCATCATGGCGGCTATAGGACAGGCTGCGAAGAAAGGTGTGATCGTGAAATCAGGAGAGGCGCTGGAGAGGATGGGCCGCGCTGATACGGTTGCCTTCGATAAGACAGGCACCCTGACATATGGCCGTCCGACGGTCTCTGATGTGCTGGTCATCGATCCGGCGGTCAGCGGATTCGCTTTCCTTGAAGCCGTGGCTGCTGCCGAGAAGAGGAGCGGGCATCCTCTTGCCAGGGCAATCGTGGAATATGCGGAAGCAAAGGGGATTGCCATCCCCGATTCCTCTTCATTCTCCATGGAGGCGGGTAAGGGTATGGAGGCTTCATTCAGAGGCATGGGGATCCTCTGCGGAAACAGGAGGATGATGGAGGAGCATGGGGTGGATCTCTCCGCATCAGAGGAAGCGATCAGCCGGCTAGGGGAGGAAGGCAAGGCAATCATCGCTGTGGCATTCAGCGGCCGGATAGCCGGCATCATAGGCTTCTCCGATCTTCTCCGTGCCGAGAGCGCGGATGCTGTGTCGGCCCTTGCCGCCATGGGTATGCACTGCACTCTCCTCACAGGCGACAACAGCCGTGCCGCACGCTATATGGCATCCCGGGCAGGTATCCAGGATGTGCGCTCTGACCTGCTGCCGGTGCAGAAGGTGGAGGCTGTCTCAGCCATGCAGGGAGAGGGGCGCATCGTTGCCATGGTAGGCGATGGCGTCAATGATGCACCTGCGCTGAAGGCTGCCGATATCGGGATAGCAATGGGTGCCATGGGCAGTGATATTGCCGTTGAGGCTGCGGATATCGCGCTCATGGGCGATGATATATCCAGGATAGCGTATCTGAAGAGGCTCTCCGATGCCACAGTGTCCACCATAAGGCTCAGCATAGGGCTCTCGCTCTGCATAAATGCCGTTGCGATAGTCCTTTCCCTGATGGGCGTGCTTACACCGACAACCGGAGCCCTGGTGCATAATGCAGGCTCAGTGTCTGTCGTCCTCATAGCCGCACTGCTCTACGACAGGGAATTCTAGGGGAGAGACCCTCATTTCCTCTTCGCGACTTTCGTGTTGGCCCTTATCTTCCCGACCTTGCTCTGGATTACTATCGATCCTGCCAGGCCTGAGTTCCTGATATGCGTCCTTGCCGCCTCGATGGCTTCCTTCTGGGTCCTGTAGTACTTGGTGACGCGTACATTGTCCCTTTCCTTCTCGAACCAGCCCTTCTCCTGGTCATGGAAGATATAGCGCACCTGCTTCACCTTCTCCTTCCTGTCCGGGGCCTTTCCCTCCACGCTTATGGTAGCGCCGTCCTCAAGGATCCTGTCTTCTGCCATAATCCCTCCTTGCGGTATTCTAGCATGGATTCAGCGTCCTCGGATGATGGGATGCCGCGCGGAGTAGATATTCCCCCTGAAATAGTAGAGCAGCGACAGCAGCGATGTGACGATCCAGGAGAATGGATAGGATGCGAGGACTCCGTAGAGGCCGGGATAGAAGGCAGGGGATACGTATATCCAGACTATCCTGAGAAGGCATATGCCGAAGACGGAGATTATTGTCGGCACCATCGATTTCCCCGCGCCTCTCATCGCTCCGGAGAGGAGCTCTATCGCGATATATGTTATGTACCATGGGACGATGTAGTGCATGATCCCCGTTCCGATATCGAGGACGGTGCTGTCCGATGTGAATATCATGAGGCCGTATCTCCCTGCCAGGAAGTAGCCGGCTTCGATAGCCAGCGTGGATACTGCGGATATCGCCATGACAGTGCGCACGCCCTTGCGTGCCCTGTCGATCCTTCCAGCTCCGAAGTTCTGCCCTACGAATGTCGTAAGCGCGATGTTGAAGGCATTTATGAACATCCAGAATATCTGGTCAAGCTTCGACCAGGCTGCCCAGGCTGCCGCGGTATCGGTGCCGAAGCTGTTTATGGAAGCCTGTATCAGGAGATTGGAGATCGTATACATGATCGACTGGATCCCGGCAGGGAAGCCGATCGCGAGCATGCTGCGGAGATATCTCCATGTGAATGCTATCTTCCTCAGCTGCAGCTTCCCGCTGTCGCGGCGCCTCATCAGGCCTGCCATCAGCAGTATCATCGACAGAAGCTGCGATATAACGGTGGCTATCGCCGCACCTTCCACGTTCATTCCGAAGCCGCCGACCAGGAGAAGATCAAGGAATATGTTCGTGATGCAGCTGATGACAAGGAACACGAACGGGCTCCGGCTGTCTCCCATGGCGCGGAATATGCCGGCTCCCATATTGTACATGACGACGGGGATGCCGCCTATGAAGTATATGTGCATGTACCGCACGGCAAGCGGAAGGACATCATCGGGAGTCCCGATAAGCACCAGGAGAGGGCGGGTGAATGCATAGCCCAGCACCGAGATCAGGAGCCCTCCTGCAAGGGCCAGCGCGATGGCTGTATGCACCGATGCCGATACCTTATCATCATCCCTGGCTCCGTAATGCTGCGATATGACCACCGTCGCACCGGAAGAGAGACCCGTGAAGAACCCTATCAGCAGGTTTATCGCGGTTCCCGTCCCGCCCCCTACCGCGGCAAGGGCAGCCTTGCCGAGGAACTGGCCGACTATCACAGCATCCACCGTGTTGTAGAGCTGCTGGAAGAAAGTCCCCAGTAGGATGGGGAAGAAGAAGGAAAGTATCTGCTTCCAGATCACTCCCTCCGTGATTCCGTTTCTGCTGATGGCTGCATTCACAGAGGGGAGTATAACGCGGAAGGTGAGAGAGGAGAAGATGGAATCAGAGTATTCTCGATACCGGACGCTGCCTTATGGCTATGCGCATCGTACAGCCCTCTCCGAAGAGGCCTTCCATGCCCTTGATGTACTTTCCGATGAGGCTTTCCGGGACATATGCCTGTATCGTTCCGGCAAATCCTCCTCCATGCACTCTCGACGCACCGTCTCCCATAAGTATCTCCTCAGAGAGCGCAAGCGCGAGCGACAGCCCCTGGTCCTTCGGGGATGAGGAGGGATATACATTCTGCAGGAAGCGGAATGAGCTGTTCCCGGATTCCTGCACGAAGCCGAGGAATCCATCTATGTCCCCTTCCTGAAGGGCCTGGAGCATGAAGTCCACCCTCTCGTTCTCCTTGAAGAAATGGTATGCCCTAAGCAGTGCCCTGTCGTTGCCGATGCTTCCCCTTATCGCCTTGATGTCGCGGAGGAAATCGCGGAAGCTGACTTCCCTGAGGTTCGTCTTGCCGTAGTATGCCGCGACTTCCCTCATCTCAGGCGGCACGGATGCATACTCGTCCGTGAGATCTGCGTGCGATCCCCTTGTATCGGTTATCATCATCGTATAGCCATAGTCCTCGAAGCTGAAGCTGACCGGGGTTATGGCGGGATCGCTGCTGTCCCTGAAATCCATGCCGACGATGCCGCCATGGGCGCAGCACATCTGGTCAAGGAGCCCGGAGGGCTTGCCGAAATAGACATTCTCAGCATACTTTCCGGCCTTCGCGAGCTCGACAGGGGATAGCCTGTCATCATTGTAGAGGGCGTTGAAGATCTCGGCTATCAGGACCTCGATGGCCGCCGATGATGATAGCCCTGATCCTCCGAGGACCCTGGTCGTGGTATTGGCTTCCCATCCTCCGATCCTTAGCCCCTTGTCGATGAAAGCCCTGGCGATACCGCGCACGAGGCTGTCCGTCCCGTTCTTCTCCCCGGCCTTCACCTCAAGATCCGAGATATCCACATCGACGACGGGGAATCCATCGCTTGCTATTATGACGCGGCTGTCGTCCCTTTTCGATACAGCTCCGATCGTATCCAGGTTCACCGATCCGCCTATCACCTTGCCGAGATTGTGGTCGGTATGGTTGCCTCCTATCTCGGTCCTTCCCGCTGCGGAGAATACCGCCGCCTCCTTGCCTCCGAAGAGCTCTGTATGCTTCTCCAGGAGATGGCTGAAGCGCTCATCCATTGCCTTCTCATCATATTCATGCCCATAGAGAGCGGGGTAGATTCCGTGCAGATCAGATATCATTGAAAACTCCTTTCCTCAGATTCTACCACAAGGAACGTCAATCGGCATCCTTCGGGATGGCCAGGATCCTGCCTCTGATGATCCTGATCCTTCCCTCCATGCCGAGCAGCCTGATCGCAGCCATCGCCTCCTGCTCCTTCCATGACGCAAGCCGGCTGCGGCTGAATGGATGAGGCGAGGTGAGGGCAGCGGCGGCATCCTGTATCCTCTGGAACGGATGGAGCATCGCATAGCGCAGTATCTCCCTCTCTCCGGCAGGGGCTGATGGACTGGGAAGGCAGTGGCTGCAGCCGAGGCAGCGCAGCCTCTCAGGGGTCTCATCCATTGCCTGCATCAGCCCGTGCCTGATGCACTCCTCTCCGCGGAAAAGAGAGACAAGCGGACCCGTATCCGAGGCTGTGAGAAGCACCCATGCATCGCACTGTCCACCATCGCGTCCGGCCCTTCCGGATTCCTGGAGGTATTCCGAGGCATCGGATGGCAGCGTGTGGTGTATAACTGTGCGTATATCATCCTTGCTAACGCCCATGCCGAAAGCCGATGTCGCTGCAAGCACGCCATCCCTGCTGGCCATGAACCATCGCTCTATGCTTTTCTTCTCCTCCCTCTCCAGCCCCGCATGGTAATGCTTTATGCTGAAGACCGTCCCAAGCCGTCTGGCAAGCCTCTCTGCCAGGGGACGGGACCTGCAGAATATTACGGCGGGCCGGCTTTCCGTAGGAGTGAGGATCGCGATTATCTCATTCTCCTTCGAGATGCACCGTCTGGAATGGTAGAAGATGTTCTCCCTGTCCGGGCTGGCATGGACGATGTACGGCATCGTGCCGCCGAAGATGCTCTCCACTATCCCTTTGCGTATCCTCCTGTCCATCGTAGCGGTGAATGCCATAACGATCTGCGGCCTTGCAGCATCGATGAGCGCGGGGAGGCTCTGGTACGATGGCCTGAAGCTCCCTCCCCATGTCACTGCGGTATGGGCCTCATCGATCACCATGAGAGCTATGTCTCCGAGCTCGCGCATTTCACCACGCTCCTTCATGATCAGGAGCATCTCGGGATTCGTTATGACAGCCCTTGCCGGATCATCGCGTATCTCGGCGAGCCTTCTTCTCCTTTCCTCTCGTCCAAGCCCTCCGGACAGGACTGTGTACGGTATCCCCGCCCTGCCGAAACGCGCTGCCTGATCATTCATCAGCGCAAGGAGCGGATAGATGATGAGCGTGCGTCTTCCGCAAGCTGCTGCAGGATACATGAAGCAGAGCGATTTCCCGCTTCCCGTCGGGAGGCAGCCGAGTATCCCGCATCGCTTTCCTTCCTCCAGGCATTCGCATATGCGGGCAAGTATCAGCTCCTGATAGGGCCTGGGGTAGGCAATCCCCATCCTTGATAGTATCTTCCTGTCCAGTTCCATGCTATCAATACGCCTTATCCGGCGATTCCTGCCATCAGCCCTCCAGCAGCCACCGTATGCCCTTTGCCATCCTCTTCGCCGGCTCCGTGAAATGATTGCCTGGATTCATCTCCGAAAGAGTGCATATCCCACGGTCCCTGCACAGGCTGCAGAATGCCCTGGTTGATTCCTCGACGCAGCGCATCTCCGCATTCCGCGTCTTCTTCTCCTTCGCTCCGAGCGACAGATAGATCCTTTCCGGCTTCCTGATCATGCTATGGCTTCCGGCGAAGTCCACGAAACCAGGATACCACAGCGATCCAGAGGCAGATGCCAGGCGGGAGAAGATGCCTGTCCGGTATGCGGCATATAAAGACAGGAGACCGCCAAGGGAATAGCCGGCTGCCGCCATGTACCCCGGTTCAAGCCCGCACATCCCGATTGCCGCAGGGATGATCTCCCTTTCGAGCGCTTCCAGGTATCCATCCGCGTTCCCGCTGTATTCCCCATGCGGCCATGGGGTCATATCGCCGCTCCAGTCATTGCATGAGACTGCGGCAAGGGAGAAGTCGGCATCGGTGAGCGCCTTCGTCTCCTTCCACACATCCATTCCACCATCCTGGAAAGTGCTGAGCACGATGAGAGGGGCTGCTGCATCCGCTGCTGGAAACACCCTGAGGCTTCTTCCTCCTGCGGAGATGGCTATCATTCCTTCTCCTCGGCAGGGAGTATGAGGTTCAGCAGTATGGCTACGATCGCGGCAATCACCACAGGCGATGAGGCAAATACCATCGACACCCACTCTGGGAACTGCGAGAGCGATTCGCTCACCATGCTGACACCCATGCCGAGCGCTGCCGAAAGCCCTACGATGGAGGTGTTGCGGTAGCTCATGGGCTGCATGGCCACAAGCTTCATACCTGTCATCGCAATCGATGCGAATACCGACACCGTAGCACCTCCCAGCACCGACTGCGGGATCGTCGTCAGCAGTGCAGAGAACTTCGGGACAAGACCTGCGGCAAGGAGCAGGACGGCTGTAAGCGATAGCACCTTCCTGTTAACGACCTTCGTCGATGATACTATTCCCACATTCTGCGAATACGTGGCATTCGGAAGCCCTCCGAGGAGCGCGGAGATGATATTCGATACGCCGAAGCCTATGATTCCGCCCCTGAGCTCCTCGCCGGTCGGTTCCCTGTCCATGCCTCCTATCGTTGTTGCTGACATATCGCCGACTGCCTGCACCGCATTTATCGCGAAGAGGATCGTGAATGCAAGGGATGATGAGAATTCGAAGCGTATGCCGAACGGAGCTATTGCCGGAAGGGAGAATGCTCCGGCATCCCTGACGGCCGAGAGGTCGACCATCCCGAAGAATGAGGAGAATACGTATCCTGCCGCTATTCCCAGCAGTATGGAGGCGAGCTTGAGCATCCCCCGGCCGAAATGATTGAGGACGGTTACGGCAGTAAGCGTGAAGATGGCAACTGCCCAGTTCTGCCAGGAGCCGAATGATGCGCTTCCGCTTCCGCCTGCCATGTATGTTATTGCCGTAGGGTACAGGGAGAGCCCTATGGTGAATACCACCGTTCCGGTTATGAGGGGAGGGAAGAGCCGCTTCAGCTGCCTTGCGAATATCCCGATGGCTATCGCCGCGGCTCCTCCTATGAGCTGTGCGCCGAAGATCTCTGCCAGCCCGAAGCTCTCGGTCACTTCCTGCATCGTCGCCAGGTATGCGAAGCTCACGCCCATGATCAGGGGTAGCCTGGCTCCGCATATGCCCCTGATCCCTATGAGCTGGAGAAGGGTGGAGAGCGCTGCGCAGATGAGCGAGGACTGTATCAGGAGTATGCGCATCGGGCTGGAGAGACCGGCTGCTGAGGATATGATTATCGCCGGAGTTACACAGCCCACGATCATGGCCACCAGATGCTGCAGTGCCATGGGGAATGAATACTTCAGGGGTGGAAGCGCTCCATCCATGTCGAAGAGGAGCTTCTTGCTGCCGTTCATCCTTCCATTATAGCATTCATTCCTTCGCGAAGATGAAGAAACGTCCCGCAAGGTAGTTGCAGAGCCCCATTGCCAGATTGGATATGAACTTCCACAGCGTATGGTTCAATGCCAGGAGATCGACTGCTATGAACATAATCACGATGTCAAGCACGCCGCTTGCCGCCCTGCAGAGATAGAAGTACATGAGCTCGGAGAGGAAGGAGTGCCTGTTCACGGTCCCTTTCTTCCTGAATACGATGTACTTGTTCGTGAAGAATGCGAATGTGACGGCCAGGAACCATGCGAGGGCAACAGAAGGCGTATTGGGAAGACCCAGCTGCCTGTATAGCGCTTCGTAGCTCAGCATGTTCACTGCCGTAGCCATGGCGCCGAAGACGCAGTAGACGAGGAAATCCGCATTCTTCCTGATGAACCCGATCATATACCCACCCTTGGAGAAGTATAGCCGCCTGCCTGCGGCTGTCCAATATGGATGCGGAAAAAAGAATGCAGCCGCACGGGCTGCATTCCGATATATCTTCCAATCCTCAGCGGATCGTGAGCTCTGTATCGAGATCGAAGAACTTCGCCTTCTCCATGTTCACGATGAGAGCTACCTTCTCATCCGGCTCAGGGATGACCGTCGGATCGATCTTTCCGACTACCTTCGCCTTGGATGTCGAGATGTAGACCTGCGTCTCGGATCCGAGGGGCTCGACGACGGAGACATGTCCGTTGATCGTCTTGCCATCGATCGGGGTGTGGGAGAATTCCACATCCTCAGGCCTGATTCCGAATGTCACTTCCTTCCCGATGTACGGCTGGAGCGTCTTTGCCTGTGTCGGTGTCACCTCGAGGCGGAATGTTCCTTCGTCCGCATAGACCTTGTCGCCTTCCTTCTTGATGCTCACGACAAGGAAGTTCATGGGTGGCGATCCGATGAAGCCTGCGACGAACTTGTTGTCAGGCTCATTGTAGAGCTCCATAGGTCCGCCTATCTGCTGGATGACACCGAGCTTCATGACTACGATCTTGTCAGCCATGGTAAGGGCTTCCACCTGGTCGTGGGTAACGTAGATCATCGTTGCCTTGAGCCTGTTGTGGAGACCTGAGATCTCTGCCCTCATCTGGACCCTGAGCTTGGCATCGAGGTTCGAGAGCGGCTCGTCGAAGAGGAATACCTTCGGCTTGCGGACGATTGCGCGGCCTACTGCGACACGCTGCCTCTGTCCACCGGAGAGCGCCTTCGGCTTCCTGTCGAGAAGCGATTCGATGTCGAGTATCTTCGCTGCTTCCTTCACACGCTGGTCGATCTGGTCCTTCGGGAACTTCCTGATCTTGAGTCCGAAAGCCATGTTGTCGTACACGGTCATATGCGGATAGAGAGCATAGTTCTGGAACACCATCGCTATATCCCTGTCCTTGGGAGGAACGTCGTTCATAAGCTTTCCGTCGATGTAGAGCTCGCCTGAGGAGATATCCTCAAGGCCAGCGACCATCCTGAGCGTCGTTGACTTGCCGCAGCCGGAAGGGCCTACGAGAACAACGAATTCCTGATCCTTGATATCGATGTTGACGTTGTCTACAGCCTTGACTCCGCCATCATAGATCTTGCAGATATTCTTGAGTAAAACTTCTGCCATTCATTGCTCCTTTTCTTTCGATAGCACTATCGTAAGTGCCCGATGCCCGGAAGTAAAGGAAAACCATGCCTTGAAAACCCCTGGAAATGCCTATAGAATGGGGAAAAACGATGTTTTGTTGACTATACATACTGTTCTGGTCAGAAAGGAAGACAATGCCGAAGACATACAGCGAGATTGAGAGGAACAACATACGGCGTACGCTGAGAAGGGAGGGCGGCAGATGCCTGCAGCTCTACGGAGTCAGGAAGACCACTGTCGATGAGCTTGTGAAGCGGGCAGGCATCCCGAAGGGGACCTTCTATCTTTTCTACCCATCGAAGGAAGCCCTCTTCTTCGATATCCTCTCGTCATTCATGGATGAGGTTGAGACGCTCTATACGGAGATGCTCCAGGAGATAGATGAGAACCACATAGTAACGAGTCTGACCGATATATTCCATGCCATAATGATGCGCTTCTATGAAGAGGGGCTCCATCGTTTCCTTGGGGGCACCGAGCTGGAGGAGGTCCTGCGCAAGCTTCCGGATGAGTCGCTGCCGGATCTGAGGCGGCGCCTGCATTCAGCCATGGAGACGCTGTTCTCATATTTCGCCATAGACGATACCGAGGATATAGAATCATTCAGTAGGGGCTATGAGGCGATTCTCCTCCTGCTGCTGGAGGCGGAGCGGATCGATGAGAAGGAGAAAACCCTCCGATTCCTGATCAGAGGGCTTGTCCTTCAGATGGTGGAGTGATCACTCCGCCTTCTTCTCGCTGCTTTCCTCGGTCTCTTCCGCAGGAGGCTCGGCTTTCCTGACTATTGCCTCATCGATCCTCCTGTCCTCTATCCTTGTTACCTGGATATCGAGGCCATTGACGACTGCATGCAGAGTCGTTCCGTCTTCCGGTATCTGGGAGAGAGTGGAGAGCACCATGCCGCCTATCGTGTCATAGTCCTCGTTCTCCTCGAGCTCTATGCCTGTCTCATCGGAGAAGTCCGAGAGGCTCAGGGATCCGCTTACCTTCCATACACCATCGCCTATGCTCTGGATCTCCTTCTCCTCCTGCGGGTCGAACTCGTCATAGATATTGCCGACGATCTCCTCAAGGAGATCCTCCAGCGTCACTATGCCGACAGTCTGTCCGTACTCATCCACCACTATCGCTATGTGCGTCTTCTTCTCCTGCATGTCAGAGAAGAGCTTATCCGCATGGATCGAATCAGGGATCATGTATGCAGGCCTCAGGAATTCCCTGATCGGGCGATGCTCGGGCGAGTTGAGGTTTATCAGGAAGTCACGGGCATTGAGTATGCCGAGTATATCGTTGATATCCTCGCCGTAGACGGGGAACCTGGAGAGTCCTGAATCCTTTATCGTATCGAGTATCTCGCTTTCCGGCGTGTCCACCTGGAACGATACGACATCAGGCTCCCTTGTCATTATCTCGCTGACGTTTATGTCATTGAACTCGAAGACGTTCTGGATCCATTCCTGCTCGTCTTCCTCTATGGATCCCGATTCGCCGCCGGCATCGACCATGAGCTTGATGTCATCCTCGGTCACTGCCTCGCCGTTCCCGTCATCCTTTATCCTGAAGATGCGGAGTATGAGGTTCGTGGTGGCTGACAGGAGCCATACCACCGGCCTCATCACCTTCGCGGTGATCAGGATCACCGACGATGAGAACTTCGCTACCTCGAAGGCCTTGCTCTGGGCTACACGCTTAGGCACGAGCTCTCCGAAGATAAGCGTGAAGAACGATATTATGAGCGTGATCAGTATGACCGCTATCGTCCTGGATACGCCTGCCGGCAGCCCCAGATCCGTGAATGCCGGTACAAGGTATTCCGCAAGATTGTCGGCAGCGAAAGCCGAGCCGAGGAATCCTGCGAGCGTTATGCCTATCTGGATCGTCGAAAGGAAGCCTGACGGATTCTCCGCCATCTTCAGCAGCTTCGGGGCATATCTGTCCCCATCATCCGCCATCTTCCTGAGTTTCGTGGTATTGAGTGATATCACCGCGATTTCCGTCGCAGCGAAGAATGCATTTATCGCTATGAGTATTATCTGCAGAAGTATCTGCTGTGCTAGGTTCATCTTTCTCTCCTCTGTCTGTTCTCTGTCATCATGCCATATCGTGCGGTATCATGATGATCGATCAGAGGAGGAGCTTCCTCATGCGCCGCCGGGATAAGTGCGGAGGCACTTCCGGTTCTTCATTGTGTTTACTGCCAGGGCCATCGTCCACTTGCTGTTCTTGTTCCTTTGCACTATGCATGTGCCGTTGAATTGCTTTCCATGATAAGCAGAGCAGGGGAGGCCCGTCAATATTCCCTGCCTGCAGTGCTGCGTTTTTTCCGTCCTTCCCACAGGACATAGATGAGCGTGTAGATCGCCATTATCCCTGAAACCGTGGGAGCTATCGTGCCCAGAAGGCCTAGATCGGTTCCGAACCTGCTGCCGGAATACCATACCATCGGTATCCTCAGCAGCAGCGCCCCGCCTGTGCAGCTTGCCATTGTCCAGAGCGTCTTCTGCCGTCCATTGAGATAGCCGTTCAGGGTGAATACGAGCGCTGTCATCATATAGTCGTAGCTTGCTGTCCTGAAATATGGGATGCCGGCCTCTATCACTCCCGGATCCGAAGTGAATACGCCTATCATCGAGGCGGGGGAGAGCTGTGCCCACAGCCAGAACATGGATGAGATCCCGAGCGAGAACGCGAGTGCTGTCCACAGGGATTTCCTTGCCCTTTCCGGCCTGCCGCGTCCATGGTTCTGCGCCGTGATCGCCGCCAGCGCATTGGCCATCGATGTGGCACTGAGCATCGCGAATACATCGTAATTGGCGCCTACGCCGACAACTGCGGCCCCATATACGCCGGCCCTGTTCATCATCATCGTGAGGTAGAGGAATGAGATCCTGACTGCCAGCTCCTGGAAGGATATCGGAATGCCGATTGCGGCAAGCTTGGAGAGGATGCTCCTGCTGGGGAGGAATGACCGGAGCCGGAAATCGAATATGAAGCCATTCTTCCTGAGGTATATGACAGCGATTGCCATGCTTGCTCCCTGCGATATCACGGTAGCGAGGGCAACGCCTGCCACGCCCATTCCCATCGCACCGGTCAGCAGGAAGTCCAGTGCGACGTTCATGATGCATGCGGCAGCTGCGAACACCATCGGACGCGCTGAGTCCCCGTAGCCGCGGAGTATCGCGGATATGGCGTTGTAGAGGCATATGAACACATTGCCGGCTGAGCATATGACTACATACGTCTTTGTCTGGGCAAAGGATTCCGCGGGTGTCCTGAGAAGATGGAGAATGGCATCCGAGAATGCGATCATGAGGAATGTGAGGATGATGGAGGCTGCGAGGAAAGCCGTCAGCGTTGTGCCTATTGTTCTCTGCACCTTCTCCGCTTCACGCTCACCCATGTATTCCCCGATCAGGATAGTGGAGCCAAGCGTCAGCCCTGTCATGAGGCTGGTGACGATCTGCGTGACCTGTGTTCCCGTCGATACCGCGGCCACGCTCTCGGCACTGCAGTACTGCCCTACCACGAAGAGATCCACGGCTCCATAGAGCGACTGGAGGATGTTCGCGGCGAGGAAGGGCAGGGCAAAGCGGAACAATGTGCTGGCTATCGGTCCTTCTGAGAGATCCAGGGCTTTCATTCATCCTCCACTGTGGAAGAGGAGAGCATCCGGACGGCCTCATGGTCAAGTGCGGAGAAGGCCGGAAGAGCCGAACTTTCCAGCTCTGCCGATAAGGGGTACAATGCGTAACGGGAAAGAAGAAGGGACCCTCTCTAGGTCCCTGCAAGCGACTGACGGGAATCGGACCCGCTTCTTATGCTTGGGAAGCATAGGTAATAACCATTATACGACAGTCGCATCTGTGTGGTAGGATACCCGCTTTTCCGATTATGCGCAAGCTATATGGGAGGCAGATATGGATGAAGCTGGAAGAATCGCACATTACAGGAAGATGACGGAGACACCGGTTCCCCGCCTTGTCGTGCGTCTTGCCGTGCCGACGATCATCAGCATGCTTGTCTCTTCCATATACAATGCTGCCGATACGTTCTTCGTATCCCAGCTCGGCACAAGCGCTGCCGGCGCGGTAGGAATCGTCTTCTCCGTGATGGCCATCATACAGGCAATCGGCTTCACGATCGGCATGGGAGCGGGGAATATCCTGTCGCGCCAGCTCGGGGCAAAGGAGGATGAGGAGGCCACTGTCACGGCCAGCACGGGATTCATGATGGCTCTGGTGCTCTCACTGCTGCTCTCTGCCGTGGGCATTGCCTTCAACAGGCCCCTCATGACGCTTCTGGGAGCAACTCCGACGATACTGCCATATGCTGAGGCATATTCACTCTATATATTCATAGGCTGCCCCGTGATGTGCTGCTCATTCGTGATGAACAACTACCTGCGCGCTGAAGGCAAGGCGGTATACGGCATGGTGGGAATAACCGCTGGCGGCATACTGAATATGATCCTCGACCCCATATTCATATTCTCGCTGGGTCTCGGCACGGCAGGCGCTGCCATGGCAACCGCACTGAGCCAGCTCATCTCATTCTGCATCCTCCTCTCCGTCTTCCTCAGGGGCAGGAGCAGCGTGCGCCTCTCTGCCAGGTGTGTGTCCTTCCATCCTCGCAGATGCCTTCGCATCCTCTTCATCGGGCTGCCGACGCTCTCCCGCCAGGGCCTGGCCAGCATCGCGGCAGTCGCCCTCAATGTCGCGGCGTCCGCATTCGGGGATGCCTCCGTTGCCGCGATGAGCATCACTGGACGCATAATGATGTTCGCATTCTCCGGCATGCTCGGATTCGGCCAGGGATACCAGCCTGTGGCGTCATTCAACTACGGTGCGAAGCGCTATGACAGGGTAAGGGAGGCTACTCGTTTCACGGCGATAGTGGGAACTGCGATGATGTGCATCATAGCTGCCCTGTGCTTCCTCGGCGCAGAGGGGATAATGACCGCATTCCGCCGTGACGATGCCGCTGTGATAGCAATCGGCACATTCGCGCTGCGTGCCCAGATGCTCCTTCTTCCGCTTACAGGCCTTTCCACCACAGCCAATATGGGGCTGCAGTCAACCGGCAAGGCCGTGAGCGCAACCATGCTTGCGATGGCGAGGCAGGGGATATTCTTCCTGCCTGCCATTGCCGTGCTTCCTGGCTTGCTCGGCATGGAAGGCGTGGCGCTTGCCCAGCCTGCCAGCGATGCGGCGGCTTTCATCCTCTCAGCGTTCTTCTTCGCATTCTTCATGCGGTCCCTGAGGATTGAGGAAAGGAAGAATAAGGATATGGTTTCCGCCTCGCGGATGGTATAATCACTGATGTATGGAGATCAGGAAGATAAAAGGAGCCATCAGGGACTATCCATGGGGAGATGGCAGCTACATAGCCTCCCTTCTCGGGAGGAGGCAGGAAGGGACGCATGCGGAGCTGTGGTTCGGTGCCCATCCTTCCGCACAGTCGGTGACGGAGGACGGTACGCTGCTTTCAGAGCTTATACGCGAGGACCGCGCATTCCTTGGTCCTGACTGGGAGAGGCATCAAGGCAGCCTCCCTTTCATGATGAAGGTGATGGACATCGGATGCCCCCTTGCCCTTCAGTGCCATCCCGGCAAGGCTGATGCAGAGGCCGGATGGGAAAGGGAAGAGGAGTCAAGGAGAGCGGGCAGGGCGGTTTCCTATGCGGACAGGAACGGCAAGAGCGAGCTTTTCCTTGCTCTTTCCCCTGTGACAGCCCTTGTCGGATTCAGGAATGCGGAGGAGGCCATGGCCGATCTTGCGGTGCTGGTTCCTGCATCATATGGACGCGTGCTGAAGGGGCTTCCGTCCATCAGGAGCCTCTTCCAGTCGCTGTATGATCTTCCTCAGGGCGAGCGCAGGCTTATCCTTTCGGAATTCCGGTCCGCGGCCGCAAGCGCTTCCGAGCCTGAGCGTTCAGGGCTGTTCCTGACCCGCCGCGGCGCTGCGCTGGAATGCCTCAGGCATCATCCCGATGACATAAGCTGCCTTATGCCGTATCTGATGAATCTGGTGCATATGAAGGCAGGGGAAGCGATGGAAGTGAAGCCGGGTACCATGCATACCTACTTCCATGGCTTCGGGATCGAATGCTCGGATCCTTCCGACAATACGATACGCATAGGCCTTACGCATGATCATATCGATCGCGGGGAAGCAGGACGCATCGCGGATCTGCAGGAGTCGGAGGTATCGGTGGCAGCTGCCGAGACTGATGGATACGGACGTACTGCCTACAGATCATCATCCGGTGCATTCACCCTTCTCTCCGTTCCTTCCGGGGATTATGGGATCGCAGGCGACAGGCTCTCTATTGCCCTCGTGACGGAAGGGAGCGCGCGTTTCTCATCAGGGGGCGAGAGCCTTTCCCTTTCGAAGGGCGAATGCGCCATCATACCTGCGGCCCTGCGCTATACCCTCAGGTGCCGTGGTGCTCTTTATATTACGGAGGCTGGCAATGCTCAATAGGAAAAGGATAGATATGATACTCAGGAGGGAGATCATAGAGGCTATGGGATGCACCGAGCCTGCGGCTGCGGCCCTTGCCGGGGCAAAGGCCGCCGAGCTCTTCGGCATGAAGCCTGAGAGGGGCGAGGCTGTCGTGTCAGCGAACATGATGAAGAATGCGATGGGCGTGAGCATCCCGAATTCGGATCTACATGGAATCCGGGCGGCAGTGTCCCTCGGAATCGCGGTGCACGATTCATCCTATGGCCTTTCCGTCCTGACCCATGTCACGGACAAGGAGCGGGACGAGGCTTCCGCGTTCCCCCTCGCGGTGAGGATAGACGAATCGGCGCCATCGCTTTATGTGCGTGTCTCCGTCTGCGGAGCGGGGCATTCCGCAGCTGCTGTGATATCCGGCGAGCATGATAGATTCACATCGCTGGAGCTCGATGGCATCGTGCTTTCGGAGACTCCGCTCTTCTTCCCTGAATGCCAGTCCTTCCCTGAAGACAGCTTCCTGGAGACGCTTACGCTTCCGGATCTGATGGATTATGCTTCATCGCTCTCGGATGATGTGAAGGATCTGCTGAGGAAGGCGATCAGCGCGAATACCGCCATAAGCGACAAGGGGCTGGAAGGCGGCTGGGGGCTGTCTGTAGGCAAGGTGATGATGGATGCTGCCCCCTCTTCGCCTGGGAATCTTGATGAGGCAATGCGGAAGGCGGCTGCCGCAGCTGCAGCCGGCTCCGATGCCAGGATGGCCGGGTCGGTGCTTCCTGTCATGATAAACTCCGGTTCCGGCAATCAGGGGATAACCGTGACGGTCCCTGTATCGATCATCGCTGATTACCTCGGGAAAAGCGAGGATGAGAAGCTGTCGGCGGTAGCCATAAGCGAGCTTGTCGGGCTTGTGCTGACGTGCCATAAGGACAGGCTTTCAGCCCTCTGCGGCGCTTTCACCGCAGCAATCGGTACGGCATGCGCATATGCCTATCTGCTGGGTGGTTCAGCAGAGCTCATGGATGCAACCATAAACAACATGGTCGGCAATCTTTCCGGGATCATATGCGATGGGGCGAAGGATACATGCGCGCTGAAGATCTACACGTCACTCATAGCGGCGGCTGTATCGGTGCAGCTTGCGCTCGCTGGCAGCCATGCAGGAGGCGGGGCAGGCATCGTCGGGGAGGATTCGCTCTCATCCATCGACCATCTGTCACGCATTTCCCATGAAGGCATGGAGCAGACGAACAGGACCATTCTCCAGATAATGCTCGAGAAGTGCAGATGAGGTATGCCGCGATCGATTTCGAGACAGCTTCCGGCTCGCCTGCAAGCGCAGTCTCCGTCGGTATCGTGCGGATGGATGAGGAAGGATGCGAAGCCGGAAGGTTCTATTCCCTGATAAGGCCGAAGCAGCCGGCCTTCGATCCGGCATGCTCCGCCGTGCATCATCTTGATCCGCTGGATATCCTCAGAGCCCCTTCGATTGCCGATATCTGGCCGGAGATCTCTGCTTTCATAGGCGATCTTCCCCTTGTTGCCCATAATGCCCCATTCGATATGAAGGTGCTCAGCGCATCCCTGGCATCCTGGGGGCTTGAGCCCGGGCACAACGAGTATTACTGCACGCTCTCGCTTGCCCGAAGGCTATGGAAGGGGCGGCGGTCATACAGCCTTTCCTCGATTGCCTCCGATCTTGGATGGGAGCACGAGGCTCACAATGCGCTTTCGGACAGCATTGCCTGCGGACGGCTGTTCTCGCGTCTCTGCGGGGCTGCTCTGTATGATGATGAGGTCTCCCTGCGCTTCTTCAGGCGCGTATACAGGGATGGGAGCTATCCGAAGCATCTCTGATCAGATCTTCGTGCTTTCCTTTGCCATGAGGCCTGTCCCGACGGCTATCAGCGGGTAGAGATATGTGATCCACAGGCCTGCGGCAGAATAGGCTATGAATGTCTCGATCGGCTTCGGAAGCCCTGCAGATGAGAGGACGAGCACGATGGCGATGAGCCCGGCTATTCCGAGCAGTCCCCTCAGCATCTTCCTCGGCAGGCTTCCTTCTTCCGCAATGTACATGAGGGTCTTCCTGTCGAGGTAGAAGCCAAGCATCACGCCGGAGGAAATCGAGGAATTGGCCAGGAGATCGGAGAATGCCACGGGATCTGCCCGGCCCAGGCAGAGCATGGCCGCCATCACGGCTGAGGCTGCCAGGGAGATGATGGCATATATGAATGTGAACACGAGGAATGGCCTCCTCCTGTCATACAGGCGGAGGAGAAGCGGGGTGAGGATAAGGCCTGCAGCAAGCCCGATTGCCGTCCCAGCAGCGACATCGGCGGGCCAGTGCACTCCGAGATAGAGCCGTGACAGGGGCACGAGGACAATGGGTATGAGGCAGAGGGCTGTCAGCCATCTCTTCCATCCGGCAACGGCAAGGGATGAGTAGAACACGCCTGAAAGAGTGCTGTGCCCCGATGGGAACGAGTAGCCCGTGGCAGTGCTGAGACGGCCAGGCTCAATGAGATCGGGATGGACCTGGAAAGGCCTGGGATAGCGTATGATGGCCTTCAGAACCTGCGATATGTACTGTGCGCTCAGAAGCGGGACTGCTATGGCGAAGGACTTCTTCTTGCTGATGCACCAGTGTATCAGGCACAGCAGGATAAGGGGTAGGATGATCTCGCCTGTGAAGGAGGCCGCTTCTGCGGCCATATCCAGGAACGGTGCATGTATCCGCTGGAGGAATAGCAATATTGAAAGCTGCATATCCGATGATTATACACTATCGCGGTCACGGTGTCTTTCTGCTGTGCAGGAACATGAGGATAGCCATTGCGATTATCGTAGCATAGCCGAGGAGGCTCAGCGCATCAGGCAGCTCAGAGAGCAGGATGAAACCCAGAAGCGCGGAGAATATGACCTGCGAATAGTCATATACCGATATCTCCCTGGCTGCCGCGAATCCGTATGCGGCAGTGATGGAGAACTGCCCTCCTGCTGCAGAGAGCCCTGCCAGGAGCAGGAACATGAGCTGATCGATTCCCATCGGGTGGAAATCGAATATCAGGAAGGGGAGCGTGACGAGGCAGGAGAACGATGAGAAGAACAGGACGATGGCGGAGCCGTGCACTCCTTTCCTGCCCAGTGCCCTGACACAGGTATATGCCGCTCCGGCTCCGAGGCCGCCCAGGAAGCCTATGATGGATGCCCCCAGATCGGCATTGCTGAATGATGGCTTTATGACAAGCAGGCTTCCCGCAAAGGCTCCGACCACTATCGCGGCTTCCTTCAGCGATACCTTCTCCCTGAGGAAGAGAGCGGAGAATATGAGAGTGAAGAACGGCGACATCTTGTTCAGCATCGTCGCATCTGAGAGTATCAGATGATCGACTGCGTAGTAGTTGCCGAGTATCCCGAGCGTTCCGAGCACCGACCTGAGGACCAGCAGCGGCAGATCCTCCTTCCTTATCCTGATATCCCTGTGGTCCCTGATGACTATCGCAAGAGCGATTGCCGCGGCGATGAAGTTCCTGAAGAAGCTCTTCTGGATCGATGGCAGATCCCCTGCGAGCCTCACGAACAGGTTCATCAGCGCGAAGCAGAATGCCGATGAGAGGATGCAGAGTATGCCTATGTACTTCCTGTCCATGGTGTGCACTTTAGCAGTTCTTCCTTGTTTTTGGGAGTATGAAGGCATTTTTGGGTGTAGGATATATACCAAGGAGTCTCAAATGAAGAAAGCACTTACCTTTGCGGCTGTCTCGCTGCTCTCTGCCGGAATCGCATTCGGCTGCACGAGCTTCGCATGGCATACCGAGGATGGGAAGCATCTGCTGGGTCGCACCTATGATATGTTCGGCGATCTGAGCGGGAACAGGATAACCGTGGTGGCACCCGGCTATAGGCTGCATACATCCCCTTCTGGAGAAGGGGAGACTGTGGAGATGGAATACGGATTCCTCGGCAATGGGCTTATCGGGGCTCCTTCACCGATCTTCACCGACGGCATAAACGAGAAGGGGCTGATGGGCTGCCTTCTGAACTTCCCGGGCTATGGCCACTACAATACGCAGGAAGGGAATGGCAATCTTGATCTCCATCCTGCGTTCTTCGTCCCGTACATGCTCGGTACATGCTCGAGCGTTGATGAGGTCGTGGAGGCTGTGAAGCACCTCAATCTCACCGATGAGCTCATCTTCGGAGCGAGCATGTCAGTTCATTACATATTCTCCGACAGCACAGGAGAGGCTATCATAATAGAGCCTGATGCGGATGGCATAACCGTGCATCGCAGCACGATCGGAGTCATGGCGAATGCCCCTGGATATGAGTGGCAGCATACCAACCTGAAGAACTATGTGGCTGTCTCGAATCTCGACACTCCTCCCAGGGAGCTGCTCGGAGAGACGGTATCGGCATTCGGAGTCGGTACAGGCGGCAGCTTCGGGCTCCCTGGCAGCTATTCCTCTCCTGCGCGTTTCGTGCGCATGGCATTCGCAAAGGAATTCGCTCCGCTCGGGAAGGATGAGATCGATGGCATCACGCGCATGTTCGATACGTTCTCCGTTGTCTATGTTCCTGACGGGATGCTGAAGGAGAGCGCGGATCATGACGATTGCGAGAAGACCCAGTGCACTGCCGCGATGTGCTCGGAGAGCTGCACTTACTACTTCTCACCAGCCTCCAACAGACGGATCAGCGCATATAGTGTGCAGAACGCGCTTGCTGCAATGGGCGGCGAAACGATAATGCACTATCCGATACCGGAAGCAGAGGATATCAGCTACGTGATCTAGCATGGGCAGGCGATTCATGATAGGGGATGTCCACGGAGCGTACAAGGCGCTCCGTGAAGTCCTCCGGAAAGTGTCATTCTCCGATAGTGATGAGCTATATTTCACGGGGGATGCCGCTGATGGCTATCCTGATGTATACCGCTGCCTCTGCCTTTTCCGCGAGATCAGGCATTTCCATCCCGTTATCGGCAACCATGATGCATGGCTTCAGAACTGGCTGGCCATAGGCTCCGATCCATCAATCTGGCTGCGGCAGGGCGGTGCCGTGACTGTGGAAAGCTTCCGCCGCGCCCATTGTCGCCAGCCTGAGAGGCTGGATATGGCGGAATTCCTTGCGTCATGGCCCTATGCCATCGATACAGGGAAGGAGTATATCTGCCATGGCGGCCCTGGTGATTTCCTCAGCGATGAGGGAATGGAGATGCTCGCCGCAGAGAAGCGGGAGATGGTGGAATACATTCCTGCATGCTATGGGGCATACATGGAAACGGATGGGGCCCGCGCCACATGGGACAGAAGCTATTTCCAGCATGCCTATCATGCGGAGAAGCACGGGGATGGCACTGTGCGATATGGGAAGCTCTCAGGGCGGAAACGGCTTTTCGTCGGCCATACCGAGCTCTCTTCATACAGGCCATTCATAAGCCGGCTGTACAATATGGTGGATATCGATACCGCTGCAGGATCATATGGATACCTCACGATAATGGACATGGATACTCTTGAATGGTGGCAGAGCACAAGGACAGCATATCTCTATCCAGATTATGCCCCTCCTGTGAGGAATCTGCGTTGCTGAACGCATGCAGATGCAATCAAATGCCTTTTCATGGTCCTGCGTATTTCCTTATTCTGCAGATAATTGGGAAATATCTTCCAAAATCATTGCAGAACTGTTGACACGATTATCGGTTTTCTGTAAGAATATCCTCGCTTGTGGGAGTAGCGAAGCTGGTTATCGCGCTGGCCTGTCACGCCGGAGATCGCGGGTTCGAGCCCCGTCTCTCACGAATTCGAATAAGTCCTTGCACTGCAAGGACTTATTTCATTTCTGATGGGTCTCATTTTGGTCTCGGCTGACCAAAAGCTGACCAAAAGCTGACCAATTGACTTCGGCGTTGCACACTTATGTAACGTCATTGCTCAAAATAAGGACTATCTCAACTCCAT
>CALXYI010000043.1 GCA_944392935.1 uncultured Spirochaetaceae bacterium | reverse complement strand
CTTGTTCTTGCGGTTCTGGATGGTAGAGGGCTTCTCGTAGTACTCACGCTTCTTCCACTCGCGGATGATGCCTTCCTTCTCGACCATTCTCTTGAAGCGCTTGATCGACTTCTCGAGCGGCTCGTTCTCATCTACTTTCACATATGCCATACTTAATCACCTCCTCTCCCATCTGGGTCAGAATCCTGTGCAAAACTATCATTTTGGCCAGTGTCTGTCAAGAAATATAGTGACAAACGGGGAGAGCGGGCATATCATCTGCCATCATGAGGATCCTTCTTCAGCTTTCGCTGCTGTTTTCAGTCACCCTGCTGGGTGAGGCCATATCATGGCTGCTGCCGTTCACGTTCCCTGGAACGCTCATCGCTATGTTCCTTCTGCTCCTGCTGCTGGGCTCCAGGATAGTGAAGGAGGACCAGCTTGAAGAGACTGCGGATTTCTTCTCACGCTATATGGCCATATGCTTCGTGCCCGCAGGAGTTGAGATACTGGAGAGCGCGGCGATGCTCCGCGAGAGCTGGCTTCCGATCGTCATCATCTCCGTCATATCGCTCCTGGTCACGTTCCTGGTGGCGGCAAAGGCCGTCGAGATCGCGGAGAAGGCAGCAGGAGGCAGGGAATGAAGGCATTCATCACTGAGAATCCCCTCTTCGGGATCACGATAACGATCCTGAGCTACTGGATAGGCACCATCCTCAACAGGAAGACAGGGAAGGCTGCATTCAATCCCCTTCTCATCGCCGTGCTGATGATAATAGCCATCCTCATCATATTCGGCATCCCGTTCTCCGCATATGAGAACGGCGCTGCCTTCATAAACATGTTCCTTGGCCCCGTGACGGCGCTGCTGGCCTATTCCATCTACCGCAAGAGGGATATCGTGAGAAGGCATTTCATATCGATCATAGCTGGAACGGTCGCTGGAAGCGTGGCATCGGCCGTGACGATCCTCACGCTCTCAGGCCTTCTCGGGCTGGAAAGCACCCTCGCCTCCTCCCTTGTCCCCAAAAGCGTGACCACTCCGATAGCGATCGCGATCTCGGAAGCGCTTGGCGGGATCAGGGCGCTCACCGTCGCCTCCCTCATACTCACAGGAGTCCTGGGCAACATACTCGCACCTGCCCTGATAAAGCTCTTCAGGGTGCGCAACAGGATAGCGCAGGGAGTCGCCATAGGAACGGCGAGCCATGTCATCGGCACATCGAAGGCCCTTGAGCTCGGTGAGGATATCGGGGCGATGAGCGGCATAGCGCTCTCGTTCTCAGGCATCATCACAGCCCTCATAGCGCTTATCTTCCTCTGATCGAGCGCCTGTATATGAAGATCGAGACGATGGCTGCAATGGCTTCCGTCATCCAGAAGGAATGCCACACCCCCTCCGGTCCAAGCGGAGTGAGCAGGCAGAGGAAATACGAAAGCGGTATTATGATAAGGGCATAGCGCAGCAGTGATATCACAAGGGACGGCAGCCCCATGCCAAGCCCCTCAAGAGCGCCGGATGCCGCAACGGATACGGCGGATACCATGAAGCCGAGGCTTATGATCCTAAGTGCTGCGGCGCCCTTCCCGATGGTCTCCGGATTCGATGTGAAGAGGGCTATCAGGGCCTCTGGGAAGAGCATGCAGAGGACAGTTCCGAGAAGCATTATCAGGAGGCACATCAGCGTGACAAGCAGGAATATCCTCCTCACCCGTCCCATATCCCCTGCTCCGTAGTTATACCCGATCAGAGGCCTCATGCCCTGCACGAATCCGCTTGCGGGCAGATAGAGGAAGGTCTGCAGCTTGTAGTAGATTCCGAGTATGAGGGTATACACACCGGAATACATCGCAAGGAGGGCATTGAGAGCGGAGACAAGGAGGGACGGGATCGCCATGCTGAGCGTGGCGGGAATGCCGACGGAATAGAGCCTCATGGCTATCGAACGGTCCCTCATTGCCCTATTCCACCTGAAACGGACATCTATCGGGGAGAATGCATATACAGCGATATATATGAGGAGCGTAAGCGTCTGTCCGATCCCGGTTGCAAGCGCGGCTCCCTCTATTCCCATCGCGGGAAACGGCCCGATGCCGAAGATCATCAGGGGATCGAGGATTATGTTGGCGATGCACCCCGCCATCATCGCTGCCATGGATACCTTCATGCGCCCTACCGACTGGAACACCTTCTCCATCGTTATTCCAGGGATATCGACAAGAGCGAATGCGAAGACTATCGATGAATACCTTGTCCCCATCGATATCACGCTCTCCGATGATGTGAACATCGACAGGAACGGACGGCTTGCTGCAATGCATGCAGCCATCAGGGTGATCCCATGCAGCACGGATAGCACGACACCAGTGCTCATCGCGGCATCAGCCCTGTCCTTATCGCCGGCACCGAGGTGGAAAGCTATCGCTGCATTGACGCCGACGCCGAATCCGACCGCAGCGGAATGCACGGCATTCTGCATCGGGAAGACAAGCGACAGGGAGAGCATCGCCTCCTCGCTTATGGCCGCGACGAAATAGCTGTCCACGATGTTGTACAGCGAGCTGACGAGCATCGATATGACCATAGGTATCGACATCGAGAGAAGAAGCGGCAGCACCGGCCGCGTACGCATGAAGTCGCTGTTCTTCCTGTTTTCCATCCATAACCTCTCAGCAGACCGTATAACGGGGATGCCGTGGCGAAAAGATGACAGGATTCAGGAAAATTCCACAGCGTTTTTTCGTACTGTCTGATATACAGGAAACCGCATGGGGCTGTCAATCTTCCCCTGCACTCTCCATATCGACGATCAGGAGCTGCTCCTTCTCCGTTCCCCGCCAGAAATTCACATCCGGCGTGAAGACGGCATTTACCTTCATGCCCTTGCTGAATGACTCCCTGTCATGGGGAGCCCACCAGAGCGCAGGCCATGAGTAGATACCGAAGCGCAGCGAGAAGCGCATGAACTTCTGGTCTGCACGGAACGGCGCTATATCGGATATCACGGCCCCCCTGATATAGAGCCGCAGCGTCTCATTCTCCTGCCCATAGGGCTCAAGCAGCTGCGAAAGCCTCCAGAGACCTGTTGTCATATACTCCGCCGGGATATCGGCATCAGCTGATATCTCCTCAGAGTCCGCCTCCCTTTCATCCATGGAGGCTATGACTGCCTCCATCATCTGAAGCAGCGTATCCTTGTTCGCAGCAGGCATCGAGAACCCGGCAGCGCACCTGTGCCCGCCGTAATCATCGAAAAGCGAGCTGAACGAGGAGAGGAATGCCTTGGCATCATACCTGTCCGAGCACCTCAGGGATGCGGATATCCTGTCCCCGAGCTCAGCCATCACCACGGCAGGTACGGAATACTCCTTCGAAAGCCGTGAGGCCAGTGCGCCAGTAAGGCCGCGGGGCACTGCCTCATCCGATATGACTATGGCCTTGCCTTCCAGCCTCTCAAAGCTCTCCCGGGCCTTGTCACGCACAAGCGACAGGGCATTCTCCTCATTGCCCTGCCTCTCCCTGTTCATCGCGACAAGGCTGTCGGTCAGGGCCTCTGCCTCTGCGGGACTCTCGGAGAGAAGAAGGCGGAGCGCCTCCATGGGGCGGCCTAGCCTCCCTGCGGCATTGAGCACAGGCGCTATGTAGAATGAGATATCGCGTGTATTGAGCTTCTTGCCTGCAAGGTTCTGCCTCCCGAGAAGCGGCCGGAGGAACTGCAGGGGCTTCTCGGAGAGCATCCTCAGGCCCCGCTTGACGATTATCCTGTTCTCGTCCCTCATCGGCATCAGATCCGCAGTCGTGCCGATGGCGGCGAGCTCCATTATCTCATCATACTCACTGGACAGCGATGGATACGAATGGACAGAGAGCGAACGGAAAAGCGAGACAAGCGTCTCTATTTCCTTGTCCCCGTCACGGTAACGGGCTGCCCGGCTGAGCTGGGCAAGGTCAAACAGGGAATGCGAGCGGGCAAGCGGCATCATCGCATCCAGCTTCTCACGCATATCGGCAAGGGATATATCCACGCCGCTGCCGAAAGCACGGCGGAGCATCTTCTTCTCAGTCCCCGCATCAAGGACTATGATGGGCAGGTTCACGGCAAGGAAACCAAGGAGCCTGGTCCTTGCGGATCCGGGTGCATTGCCCTCCTCCAGCTCCTCCGTGATCCTGTCGATCTCCATTAGGTTCTCCAGCCTGACTGCATTGATCCTTATCGTATTGTTCCTGGGCTCTGCATGGAGCACTATGCATTCACTGCCGTAGAGCGGAGTGCGGGAGAACGAAAGAGCCCAGATCATCTTTGCGGCGACAGCACAGCCGGAGAGGCCATCGAATGCATATCCCGACCCCTGGATCTTCGGATCGAATATGGCGGCTGCAGGAGGAAGCGCATCCCCCGGGATATGATGATCAAGCACTATAGTATCGACACCGCTCCCGCTGAGGGCGCGTATCTCCTCGACAGCGGATATGCCGTTATCCACGGTTATGAGGAGCGTATAGCCCTTCTCCAGTATCTCCGAGACGATAGCGGATGTGAGGCCATAGGGCTCATCGCCCTCGGGAAGGCGCACCGAGACATTCTTCGCCCCGAGCTTCCGCAGGCCACGGTAGAGGATCGCGGAACCTGTGATGCCATCGACATCCCTGTCTCCGAATATGAGGATCGGCTCATCCCCTTCTATCGCGTCGTTTATCCTTTCGATGGCTGTATGCACATCATCGCACTCCAGCGGCGAATGCTGGTATATAGCATCCGTCTCGAAGTAGAATGCGGCATCCTCCGCCCTCTCAAGCCCCCTCCGCTCAAGGATGGTCGAAGTGAGGAGATCGAGGGAGAAGCGCTCCTTTATACGCCTGACCTTAGCGGGGTCAGATACAGGTATCCTTATATTCATCCCAATGCCCTTAAAGATCCCAGATACCGTACTCAAGGCTTCTCAGCTTCCCTGGAAACGAGAGCGGAAGAGTACGCAGAAGATATCTGAAGATACGATGCTCCTGAGCCTCCGATACGGAGAGCGACATCGACTCCCTGATGCCCATCTCAAGGGATCTCCCCAGATAAGCACGGGCATTTGGCGGCAGCAGAAGCGCACCCCCCATAGTATCACAGTCATGGCATACGGCAATACCCTCGGCGGAGGAGAATCCGAGTATCTCATCCCGGCCATATGCACGTCCGCATACCGGGCATGTACGGTAATCACCTGAAATCCCCGCAAGGGCAAGATAGTGCACGATGAACTCCACGGCGACCTTCTCCGCGCTATCAGTCTCAAGCAGGTCGATTGCATCCGCAAGGAGCGAATACAGCTCAGGGGAGGCATCACGGCCGGTCATCACCAGATCGGAGAAGAGCATTGCAGCCTGGCTGCGGGCAAGATCGGAAAGGATATAGTCATGCGTGGATATCACATCGATATCCTTGAGCGTCCAGCCCCTCCGGCCCTTCTCTATAGAGAAATTCCCTTCCGTATAGAGAGGAGCCTTGACTGTGCGGATGCTCTTCCGTGCCCCGTATGAAACCACGTCCAGGAGGCCAAGGGATGGCGAGAAGAGCGTGAGCAGCCGGTCATTGTCCTTTATGCTCGCGCTCCTTACAACCATCGCAAGCCCTTTCCTGTCCCTTTCCATACCCCGAAGATAGGAACAGGAGGAAGGATTGTCAATCATGCGCTGGCTACCCTTTCCCCAAAGTGCTATCATACGGTTTATGCGCAGAAATGCCCTGCTCCTGATTGCTATCGTATTCTCCATGCTTCCGCTTGCTGCCGCCTCCCAGGCGGGAGGCATCCCCGTGCGCGAAGGGCTTTTCCACAGCGAGGAAGAGCTCGGGAATACGGATTTCAGCCCGGCGCTGACCGATGAGGAGCGGGAATACTACGAGGACTGCCATATATACATAGTCACAGCCTCTCCCACAGAGCCTGTCTATGCGTACTTCGGGCATGCGGGGATAGAGGTCGAGGCCCCTGGCATGCCGGCTGTCATGTTCGATTACGGCACATTCACGTTCGATGAGAGCTTCTACATGAACTTCGCACTCGGACGGCTGTACTACAGGCTCTTCGAGACATACGCAGACTACAGATACGCTGATTTCCTGTATGCAGACAGGACCGTAAGGCGGCTTGAGCTCCAGCTCTCCCCGGAGAGGAAGAAAGCGGTGATAGGCTTCCTCGCATACAACGGGCTTCCGGAGAACAATACGTATCTCTACAACTACTATAAGGATAACTGTGCGACAAGGATCAGGGATATCTACAATGCCACCACTGACGGCGCATTCAGAGAGTGGGCGGCAAGCATCGATACGGGCAGGAGCTTCAGGGAATGGTCCACGCCATGCATGGCTCCTTCGTTCTTCTTCGCGTTCATCCTGAACTATCTCCAGGGGCCCATGGTGGACAAGGACATCGATCTCTATGATGCGGCATTCCTCCCTGACGTGCTCCTGTCGGCAATAGAGGGATATGAAGGACGGGATTCCGAGCTGGTGCACCGGACGGAGACGCGTCCGGATGTTCCTGAGAGCTACAGCGTCGCGCTGCGCTCCATTCCGCTCTCCGCTGCCTTCGCTGCCGTGATCCTCCTGTCGCTCTCCAAGAGGAGATGGATAAGGAGGATATCGGATGCCGCAGCAGGACTTGCATGGCTCTTCCTCGGATTGCTGTCATCGGTGCTGCTCTTCATGATGGCGGCAACGAACCATGATGTCACATACTGGAACCAGAATGCGCTCCTGATCTCCCCTGCTGTCATCGCTCTGGCGATCCTTCATTGCGCCTCGCTCGGAAAGACAGAAAGAAGGAGGGCCATCGGCAGGCTCTCCTTCATATTCCTTGCTATAGCGGCAGTGCTGCTCTCCCTCTCGCTCATAGGCATCATCAGGCAGGACAGCATCGCATATTTCATCGTATCCATATCCGGATACGCCGCGGAATGCATCAGCGCACGATACGCGTGCCGCCCTTTCCGTCTACAGCCTCGCCAAGGTGCTCGGGATCGGTAATCATCCCTATATTCCCTGTAGACTGCACGTAGTCTATGATCGCCTGGACCTTCGGAAGCATCGAGCCGGGAGCGAACTGCTTCTCGCCTATGTACTTCTCGGCATCCGCTATTGTCATCTCATCGATGTTCCTTTGCGTCGGCTTGCCATAATCAAGCGCGACCTTCTCGACAGCCGTGGAGATGATGAACATATCGGCACCGAGAGCCTTTGCGAGGATAGCCGCCGCAAGATCCTTATCGATCACGGCTTCCTTTCCGTCAAGGCTTCCATCAGCATTGCGCACTACCGGTATACCGCCGCCGCCGGCAGCGATGACCGTCGCCCCGCTCTCAGCGAGGAAGCGGATCGTATCAAGCTCCACGATCGAGATCGGCTTAGGGGATGGCACGACGCGCCTCCACCCTCTTCCGGCATCCTCCATGACGGACCAGCCGAAATTCTTCCTGTGCTCCTCCGCATCCTCTGCGGTCATGAATGATCCGATAGGCTTCGTGGGCTTGCCGAATGAAGGATCGGTGGGGCTCACCTCGACCTGTGTGACAACAGTCACCGCCTTCTTGTCTATCCCGCGCTTGGCGAATTCGTTATCGAGGGCTTTCTGCAGCTGATAGCCTATCGCACCCTGCGTATCGGCGACACAGGAATCAAGAGGCACTGAATGGAGTATCTTCCTTGCATACTCCGATCGAAGAAGGATGTAGCCCACCTGCGGCCCATTGCCATGCGCGATGACTACCCTATGCCCCTTCTCTATTATCGAAGCTATATGATGCGCAGTCTTCTCAGCGGCATGATACTGGGCATCGACAGTTACCTTCTTCGGGTCCTCTATAAGGGAATTCCCTCCTATTGCAATGACAATCAGCTTGGATTCCATAAGCTCCTCCATTAGTAGCTTAACACACATGCAACAAAATGCAACAAAACTTTCATCTCTTTGATATCCTGCACTGCAAGCAGATATCTCCACACATTGTTCGTATCATGCCGGGAATATGCTGCTTTCGCTGAAAACGTACCAGGATGCACAGCATACAGCACTGATATCAATCACCGTCGACCCAAGCGGAAAGAATATGGAAAGCCGCCATTTCCAAACAATCAGAAACGATTTTCCTGAAACGCAGTCAGATATACGCCTTTTCCATAACGCAGTCCTGTGCATCATCAAAAGACAGAATCCGTGCCTGAGGCATTTTGCTGCAGGATGCTGATATGAAGCCTACTTCTCCACCGTCCCCAGGAATACTGCCATGAGGAGAGGCCATAGGAAAGGAAAGACAGCAGCATCTCCATCTTTTCCTGTTGTCCTGCCGCTTTGGCGTTGACTTGGTTATAACATTGTTATATAACACTGTTATCCATGAGTGAGACCGAAAGAAGAATACTTGAGACAGCCAAGAAGGAATTCCTTGAAAGAGGATTCCAGGGAACATCGATGAGGCGGATTGCAGCACTTGCAGGTGTTACCACAGGAGCTCTCTATGGCTATTTTGCCTCAAAGGAAGATATATTCGACTCGCTCGTGAAAGCTGCATATGAGACGGTAATGGATGCCTATAAAAGAGCTCATGAGGAATTCGCCGCACTGCCATATGACACACAGGTCTCAAGGATGGGAGATATAACGGCAAAATGCGTCGAGTGGTGCCTTGAGTATATCTATGACCACCTTGACGAGTTCCGCCTGATCCTGATGTGCTCCGAGGGGACACGCTATACGAATATGGTCGATGAGATGATGAAAATCGAGGAGGAATCCACAGAGGAGTTCATATCACTCATGAGGAAGA
>CALXYI010000042.1 GCA_944392935.1 uncultured Spirochaetaceae bacterium | reverse complement strand
ATGTTCGGGACGTCGCCTAGCGGCTATGGCGCCTGCTTTGGGAGCAGGATATCGCTGGTTCGAGTCCAGTCGTCCCGACTAAGGCCGGCTCTAGAAGCCGGTTTTTCCATTTCGGTATATCTGTATTCGATTCAGGCAGGAGCGTAATACACATTCCCGATAATCCAGCTTACATACAAATATGTACCAGATATAAATTCCTAGATAGGAATTATATTATTGTCAAGTATTAAAAGAAAAAGAGAGAATATCGCGTTCTGAAAACCCAGAATCCATGATTTATCGCGTTCTGAAAATCAAGAATCTATGATTTATCGCATTCTAAAGCATTGCCTGCATACAGGAACACCTTACTGTATCAGGAGTTATAATAGCCGGCATCCTAAGATACCGGCTATTCTGCAGCTCACTCCAGCTCAATCATCCTCGATATGATCCGAAGCGCATTGTGCCTAAGGTCCTCCATGGTTATGAGCCCATCATCATAGGCCTTGTGAAGCCTGTCGGAGAAGCTTGTAGGCATCTTCACGTTGACTCCCGCAAGAAGCTCAAGATAATCCTCCCCATGCGTCCACCAGTCAGATACTACGATACCCTTATACCCCCATTCCTCACGGAGTATCCCAGTAAGAAGATCATGGTTTTCTGACACTCGCGTTCCATTGAGCATGTTGTAGGAACACATCACCGAGAAAGGATCAGATTCGCGGATGATGATCTCGAACTGCCTTAGGTATATCTCCCTCAAGGCCCTTGCAGATACCCTTGAATCACTGTCCTTGCGGTTCGTTTCCTTATTGTTGCAGGCAAAGTGCTTCAACGAGACCCCTATACCGTTCTGCTGGACTCCTCTGACAAATGCGCTTCCGATAAATCCGGAAAGAAGCGGATCCTCAGAGTAATACTCGAAGTTCCTGCCGCAGAGCGGGCTCCTGTGGATATTCACCGCCGGGCATAGCCATACCCCGATATTATTCTCCTTGACCTCGAGGGCTCCGGCATTTCCGACCTCGCCCACAAGGGCTGTATCCCAGGTAGAAGCAAGCATGGTCTCAATAGGCCAGGCTGTGGTGGTTATACCACATCTTGGAAGGATGCGGAGGCCGGCAGGGCCATCGGCTGTAAGGAGATTGAATATCCCATATTCCTCATGACCGCCTATCCCATAGGTATTGGCCACTCCGCGGTTGGGCTTGCCTCCGCAGAGATCGATAAGAACATCGACAGGGAGGGAATCCACGAATCCCTCAGCACTTATCCTGCCATCAGCAACATCATCAAGCTGAGGAAGCTCAACGGACTCAGGTATCCGCTCAAGCGCCATGATCCCTGGCTTTATGAAATCCATCTCCTCAGGGGTACGCCGACCAAAAGCTGACTCAGATCCAGACGCATCATCCTGCACCAACTCCTTCCAGCTTCCGTCAGCTTCCATCACCCTGCTGAGACGATGAGGCGCGCAGTATGGCTTATGCTTAGATACGATCACATCATCGGCAAGATCAAAGGAGAAGCCAGCCTTAACGAAGGAGATGCCATCATCCGAAATAAGGAATGAGTATTTCCCCTTCTCAAGGATGAATGAGTCCTTGGAGATTATCCCATACTCATCATATGTAGCTATGTCAGCAAGGGAGAATGAGATAGACAGGCATTCCTTTCCTCTGGACTCAATCCTTCCTGTCTTTCCGAAGCCGCAAAGAACCCTCTTAGGCTTTCCGATGCGACCGACAGGGGGAACGGCATAGATCTCCACTACATCCCGGCCAGCATGGCTTCCCTTGTTTTCGACATCCACTGAAATGGTAACATCGAGATCCTTATTACTTCCCTCTGTCTTTCCGATGCTGAACGAGGTATATGAAAGGCCATAGCCGAATGGATAGACCACCTTTTCCGCGGCTCCAGGTATCGTAGAGAAGTACCTGTATCCCACATAGACATCTTCCCTATACTCGACATAGTCGAGGCTCTCATGGAAGCCGTCCGTCGAAGGATAGTCCTCAAGCCTTCGCGCATACGTATCGGTAAGGCGTCCTGAGGGAGAGTCATAGCCAAGGAGGATATCAGCAACGGCAGGGCCTCCCTCCATTCCTCCCTGGAAGACATGCATCGCTCCCTGTATGCGCGGATCATCAGCGATCCAGGAGACATCCATGACGCCTCCGGCATTCAGCAGCACGATAACACGAGGGAAGGCCGATACGACCTTATCGACCATAGCTCTCTCAGCATCGCTGAGGTAGAAGTCCCCATGCTCGAAAACAGCAGCCTGCATCTCAAGAAGCGCCTTAGTCCCCTCCTCTGTCGAGAATATCGGAGCCCCTTCGGCAATCCTGTCCCAGTTCTCTCCTGAATAACGGCTTATCACTATGACCGCTGTATCCGTGAAGGAGCGGGCCTCTTCCACCATCGCAGGATCAAGCTCCGGCTCCTTTACCAGCCCAGGGCTCGCTCCTCCTGCATATTCAGATGTGACATAGTCGCGGTAGAAATCAATCGTAGGATGGAAGAGCTTTATGACACCTTTCTTCTCTCTCTCCTCAAGGCCATCAATTATGTTCCGGCAGGAGGATATGAAGACATCGCCGCTTCCCCCACCGCCTTTGACATAATCAGCGCACCCCTTGCCAAAAAGAGCCAATGAGGTCCCTTTTACAAGAGGCAGGACCGAATCATCATTCTTCAGAAGTACGATTCCCTCTCTCGCGGCCCTGCGCGAAAGCGTCTTATGCTCATCCGATGCAGTCACGCGCCTGCCATCAGAACCAAGCGGAATCGACGGAAGATACCTCCATCTCTGCCATCTGCTCATTTCTTCCTCCCTGATACCGTAAATGAGGAGATCTTCGTGGATCTCCCTATGGAACGGCAGCCGATGGATCTTTTTCCATCTGCGTATATATTGAATGAGGCAGTACTTAAGCCCCCTTCCACGAATATCTCTGCAGAATCCTCATCGACAATCATATCCACGCGCATATCGGAGGCATCAGATGGAACGCTGAGGCAGGCTGCGCGGTCTACCGAACCGTCCTTCCATATCGTTACCGCAACAGAGGATGAATTGCCGTCCGCGATCACGACCATCCTCTCTCTTCCCTGCTCTATATCCACCTCTGCCGGCGCGTTCGGAACATCCCTCCTGATAGCGATGGAAACAGCAGTTGCCCCTGATTGAGGAGAGGGACAGATACTCATTTCTCCGGACAGTTCTCCATCAAGCTTATAGATATCATGGCTGAAGGCATCCCATACTGACTTCACAGGATATGATGAGAGACGGCCGCCGATGCATCTTATCTCGCGAGGAAGCGTCATGAAGCCGCACCATGGAGACTCGGGATCGGGTGAGAATCCCTTGAAGATCCCCATCCACTGCCAGCCATTGGCCCATGCCATGGCGAGCCTAGATCCATCAGGGCCTATGAAGCTCTGCAGCGCATAGAAATCCGAGCCGTAGTCAAATGGCTGTGAATACCGTGGCACGAAGCGGCATCTATCCAGATCGGCATCTCCGATGACCGCCATCACGGGAGCGCCTTCCCTCACGTAGTCCACAGGCGAGAACGTCAGCACCCAGTGGCCATCCACCTCGAAGAGATCAGGGCACTCAGGCATCCTTCCCTGCTCTGCAGGCAGCTCATAGATATGGCCCATCGCCTCCCAGCCGATCATATCCTCTGACCTGTAGAGATCGATGAAGCCATGCGTTCCATCAGAGGCGCCGATGACCATGTATATCCAGCCGCCATGGCGGAATATCCTGGGATCACGGAAATCAGTATAGCCAGAAGGCATGTCTATGAGGGGATTCGCCGGATGCTTCTCGAAGACCTCTCCATCATGGCTTATGGCCAGGCACTGGCGCTGCTTACCTCCGGCAACGGCCGTATAGACAAGATACATCACGCCATCCTCGATGAGCGCAGAACCGGAGAAGCAGCCCCCCTGCTCATCATCCTCATACCACCTGTCAGGATAGAGGGCTATCGGCAGCTCTTCCCAATCAACCAGGTCATCGCTCACGGCATGACCCCAATGCATCTTCCCCCAGGAGGAGGAATAGGGATTGTGCTGGTAGAAGATATGGTATCTTCCATTGAAGAAGCACAATCCGTTCGGATCGTTGATCCATCCCTTCCGAGGGGAGAAATGAAGCGCCGGGCGTCTCATCTCGGATGCCTCTCGGTAGCCTCAGGCAACCTTGAGAACGGTACATGAGGCTCCGTCTGGTACCAGTACGCCACCGAGGAGATATCATCCTGACGCTCGAAGAGCCCGCCATGGCTCACGCCGATCTGCTGGATCGTCACGCTCAGGCTCTCCTTGAAGAAGATCGGATCCTGCACATGCCATCTATAGAAGGCGCGCATCGGCGGGCAATCATCCTCATGGTAGGGGTTATAGACGCGCCTATCATGCGTGCTATGGAATGGATATCCAAGGTACGGCGTACAATAGGTCTGCTCTACGGTACGGCCTTCCACATGACGTGCAAAGCTCCATGAGCCGCCGAAGTAATCCTCCATACCCGTGCCGCATATCGTCGGATACGCCTCATCCCCGTCGATGAAGAACTTTACCTCGCCCTCCCCGTACCAGTATCTGGAAAGGGTCGACAAGGCGATGAACGTGCCGAGATACGCTCCCTCGCCCTTGATGGAATCGATGATGC